>JASEIE010000171.1 GCA_030024065.1 Thermodesulfobacteriota bacterium | reverse complement strand
CCCCATCGAAGGGGGAGGAGATTAAATGGGGAAAATTTCAAATATCTTTGGCTAGGATTTCCCCGGCGTAGGCGAGGGTCAGGGTTTTTCCGAGGTGAGTTCCGCCACTCTGGCTGCAATCTGCTGAGCGATCGAGCTATTAAATCCAACAATCTTGTCTCGAATTCTACCTTCCTTATCGATGAGGATAGTGGTGGGGAGGCCCGTGATTCCATAATTTTTTGACACATCCTCCGGAGCGAGAATGATGGGATAGGGGATATCCATCGATCTAACAAAGTGACGAACCTTATCAGCCTCTTCTTTTTTATCCAGGCTCATCCCGATCAATTCAAATCCCTCCTCCTGGTAACTCCTGTAAAGTTGAATCAGATGGGGGATGGATTCCCTGCAGGGACCACACCAGGTGGCCCAGAAGTCGAGGAGGACGACCTTCCCTCTCAATCCAGAGAGGCTGATCTCCTGATCCTCGAGGGTCTTGAGGGTGAAATCCGGCGCCGAAGCGGACTCCTTTGGTTTTCTGGCGCAGTGGGGAAGTGAAATGGCCGATGCCAGGCACAGGATGAGAAACAGCGACAAGAAAAGATTAGAACGCCTCAAGAATATTCAACCTTTCAGATATAAGATTCGAATCAATGACAATCGGTTATCAGAATATCGGGCTATCAGGCAGTGCCTGCCTGCGGTAGGCAGGGATATCAGGAAAACAGGGCATCAGATTTAAAAATATTTACATTCATTTTTTCTGATATGCGGATAGCCTGGTATCCTGCTTCCTGTTTTTCTGGTAGCCTGATATCCTTTATTACAGGGCCTTTTCAATCATGGTCTTTAATCGGGCCTTTGGCACGGATCCGACAATTTGGTCGAGAATCTTCCCTTCTTTGAAAAGAATGAGGGTGGGAATCCCCCTGACACCGTACTGGCTTGGTGTGGCCGGATTTTCATCCACATTGAGTTTGGTCAATTTGACCCTCCCTGAAAATTCCTTTGCCAACTCTTCAACGATGGGGCTGATCGCACGACAGGGGCCGCACCAGGTCGCCCAGAAATCGACCAGAACCGGAATGTCCGATTGAAGAACCTCTAATGTAAAATTCTTGTCATTTACCTGAAGCAAACCTGATTCACTCGCCATCTTTTACTCCTCTACTTTCATTCTGACTTCTGACTCCTGAATTCGGGATTCTCTCACAATCTTCTCTCTAGTACATAATCGGACAATGCAAAAAGGGCCTCTTTTTCTTTCGAGTCGGGAAAGAGATGAAGACGTCCTTTTGCCTTTTCAACATATCCTCTCGCCTCCTCAAAGGCATAATTTAACCCACGGTGTCTCTCGATGATCTCCACCACCTCAAAGAATGCCTCTTTTGTGACGGGATTGGAATTCACAGCCTCCCGGATGATGGCTTTCTCTCCCTCACCGCAATGATTGAGGGTATGGACCAGAGGAAGGGTGATCTTTCCGTCCTGCAGGTCGATTCCGATCTTCTTTCCAAATTCTTCTTCCCTGGATATGTAGTCGAGGTTATCGTCGATCAACTGGAAAGCAATTCCCAGATCCATTCCAAAATCGGACAAAGCCCTTTCCTTTACTTCGGGGGCTTCTCCAAGGATGGCGCCAATCTGAGTGGCGACTGAGATGAGGGCTCCCGTTTTTCTGGAGACAATAGAGAGGTAACCTGCCTCGGTCAGAGAGAGGTCATTCGTTCTGATCAATTCCTCCAGTTCCCCCTCTGCCATGAGGGTTGTAGCCCTGGAGATAGCCTCAAGGATTTTGCGGTTTCCATTCTCTACCATCAGGGAGAAACATTTTGTAAAAAGGAAATCGCCGACGAGAACGCAGGCTTCACTCCCCCAGATGGAGTTGGCTGATTCAATTCCTCTTCGCAGTTCAGCCCGGTCAACCACATCGTCATGAAGGAGCGTTGCCGTGTGGATGAATTCGATCAGGCTGGCCATGGAGATATGATCCTGTCCTCGATAGCCGCATAATCTGGCGGCAAGAATGAGTAGAAGGGGGCGAAATCGTTTGCCTCCGCTGAGGAGAAGGTGTTCCCCGATAGCCGAGATAATGGGGACATCAGACCTTAAGTTCTTACGGAACTCATGGTCCACTTTTTCCAAATCGTCCCCAATCCATTTGAGGATCGCATCGAAGGAGGTCTTTTCTTCGTTTCTGAAAGTCGAAAGATTTAAGACATTCATCTCCTAATTTTTTTATCCTATTCATCGGCTCTTGTCAAAAAAATTTTATGAGAGCTCTTAAAAACTGCTACATTCGCTCTCGATTACACAGATTTCAAAAGATGATTACAAAGATTCTCATGATTTCTCAATGCGTTTTTATCTATGTAATCTATCCCTAATCGGTGTAATCAGAGATTTCTGGGTTTTTTCAGAAATCTCTTGATGGATGAAGGATCAAGGGGTCCATGATGTTGAGTTCGACACCGCTCGATTTAATCGATTCGACGAGAACAAGCTTCGCTCCTTCCTCAATCCGGGGGTGGACAAACTGCAGACGTTTTGGTTCCAGGTGTTCTTTTCTCAGGGTCACCAGGAGATCAACCGTTCTCGAAGCGGGAAAGATCAGGTAACATCTTCCCTTATGAGGCAAAAGGTAGGATGCGATGGAGAGGAGGTCATTCAGGGTTCCTTTTATCTCATGACGGGCAATGGCTTTGTCCGGGAAGGGGTTCACTCTGCCGGTTCGATATTTTCGATAAGGTGGGTTGGAGAAGACGACATCGAAAGAACCCGAGGGAAAAGTCGTTTTCAATTCTCTAAAATCCTGGTGAAGAATGGTGATCCGATCTTCAAGACGATTTAAGAGGACATTCTTCATAGCGCAATCAGCCAGCCCCTTCTGAATCTCCACGCCGACCAAGGATCTGGCTTTCATCGTCTGTGAAAGGAAGAGGGGAAGAATGGCGCATCCTGTCCCCAGGTCCATGGCCTTTTCATTCCTTCGTATTTTGATAAATTGGCTGAGCAGGAGGGCATCGATTGAGAAACGGTACCCCGTTTTCTTTTGAAGAATTTTTAGCCTTCCATTGAAAAAGGTATCGAGGGTTTCGTCGGATAAAGGGAGAAGGTTCAATCCATCTTTTTCCATCTGGTTAAAAAGTAGAAAAGGCCTTCCTGTCGATGAGTTACTAACACAGGGGAAGTTAGGATGTCAATTGAACTCTCACCGTTTTTTGGTTATTAACGACTTAAATTTGTTCAGTAAAATGATCTGCCTGTACAAAAAATGTTCACTTTTTCAGATTTAATCTAAAAAAGGCATGCCACCCTTTCTACACAATTATTAAATAAAATTAATTGGTTAGTTAAAAGTTAATGGGTGTGGTATGAATATTGCTTAATATTTCTCTTGACAAAGAAGAGATAAGAGGCTAATTTTTAACAAAAAATCCCCTATTTCTTTCAGGGGAAAGGCAAATAACCTTTCAAGATGAGGAGGTTCATATGAAAAAATTGATGGGTTTCCATCTTATCCTTGTGTTGATGCTCTCACTCTGTCTTGCCCTTTCTATCATGGCTCAGGAGAAGAAAGAGGCCGAAGGAATATACACTATCAAACAAGGGGATACGCTCTGGGATATATCAGGAAAGTTTCTAAAGGATCCCTTTCTTTGGCCCAAATTGTGGCAGAGAAACCCTTATATTACCAATCCCCACTGGATTTATCCGGGGAATCCGGTTCGTCTCTCTCCTCTTGAGGAGGTGAAGAAGGAGGAACCCAAAAAGGTGGTCGAAGAGAAGCCAAAAGAGGCCAAAGAGACCAAAGAGGTTAAAGAAGTAGCGGAGGTGAAGAAGGTGGAACCTCCTCCAGTTGTAGAGAAGAAGCCGGAAGTGGTTGTGGAGAAAAAGCCCGTGGAAGAAAAGAAAAAGGTCTTTCCTGAGATCCGTTCCGCAGGGTTTATCGCCGGTATCGACTATAAAGGGATCGGCATGGTCCTCGACAGTAAGGAAGGCAAGACTCTCATGGCCGAAGGCGATGTCGTCTATCTGGCCTTTAAAACCTCAGAACCCATTTTGATTGGAAATAAGTATACGGTCATTCGCGCCTCTGACGTCATCAGAGATCCGGTCACGGATAAGAGGGTGGGTAGAAAATATAACATCACAGGAAATATCCAGATCATCGATCAATACGGTAATTTCTATACAGCCAGAGTGATCGAAACCTTTGATGCTATCTGGAAAGGGGATATGGTTAATCCATACTTAAAGGAGACGATGGAGATCCAAGAGACGACGAAGAATTAGGATAGATTCAGACCTTTCTATTTGTCTTGAGCTTTGGAGATGTTTCCTGTCTCCAAGGCCTTTTTTTTTCATCGACCTATACCCTTCATACAGCGAAACCATTATCAGTGAGGTTTCACTATGGCCGAAGCTCCCTTTTACTGGTTGGCCTTACACCTCATCCCCGGGGTCGGCAGCATTTTCTTTAAAAGGCTGATCGATCGGTTTAGGTCGCCGGAGGCTGTCTTTCAGGCCACGACAAGGGAGTTGCTACAAGTGGAAGGATTGGGAGAGAAAGTAGCCGGTGAGATTCGAAAGGGTCCGCCTGAGAACGCGGTGAGGAGGGAATTATCTTTATTGAAAGAGGTTGGAGGATGGATGATCACCCTGAAAGATGAGACCTATCCTCCTCGTCTCCGGGATATCTATGATCCGCCAGCGCTGCTCTATGTAAGGGGAGAATTAAGGGAGAAGGATGAACTGGCTGTTTCGATTGTGGGGAGCAGAAAAACCTCTCCCTATGGGAGGTGGGTCACCGAGAAGATCAGTCAGGAGCTTGCCCGTCACGGTGTAACCATTGTGAGCGGAATGGCGAGGGGGATCGATTCGGTCGCTCACTGGGGAGCCATCTCGGGAGGGGGAAGAACCATTGCTGTACTGGGATGCGGAGTGGATGTGGTCTATCCCTCTGAGAATCGAAACCTCTTCGCGAAGATCATCGACCACGGCGCCATCCTTTCCGAATTTCCGATGGGTTCTCCTCCGGAGGGAGGACATTTTCCGAAGAGGAATCGGATCATCAGCGGACTCTCCATCGGTGTGGTCGTTGTTCAGGCCAGTGAGAAGAGCGGGTCCTTGATCACAGCGAACTATGCCCTGGATCAAGGCAGGGAGGTCTTTGCCATTCCCGGAAATGTGGGGGCGGAGGGAAGCCGGGGCACGAATCAGCTGATTAAACAAGGAGCGAAGATGGTGGAGTCGAGTGCGGATATCCTGGAGGAGATATTGCCCCAGTGGAGCAGAGAGAAAGAGGGGGGCCAGAAAGTCGAAACTGCAAAACCTGATCTTACCGAAGAGGAGAAGGTCCTCTATGAGATGTTAGGGGAAACCCCTTTGCATATTGATGTGATGATACGGGAGAGTCAATTCGACCCTGGAAAAGTGTCGAGCCTTCTTTTAAATTTGGAATTGAAGGAATTAATCTCCCAGTGGCCTGGAAAATGTTTCGGCAGAAAGATGTGAAAAATGAAGAGGGATGAGTTAAGAATTCAGAAATCAGAAGTCAGAATTCAGAAGAGAGGATCAGTTAATCGATGACAAAGGGAATGATTGTTGTTGAGTCTCCGACGAAGGTGAAGACCCTTCAGAAATTTTTAGGAGACGATTACCTCATTAAAGCCTCCGTGGGACATATCAAGGACCTTCCGGAGGGTGAATTAGGGGTGGATCTCGAAAAAGATTTTCAGCCACAATATGTCACCATCTCCGGAAAAGCAAAGGTCCTCCGGGAGCTTAAGAAGGCGAGCAAAGAGGTGAAGAATATCTATCTCGGCCCTGACCCGGACCGGGAAGGAGAGGCTATTGCGTGGCATATTGCAGAGGAGATCGACAATAAGGGTAAAAATATCTACAGGGTTCTCTTCAATGAGATTACGAAAAACGCCGTCCTGGAAGCCCTCAAGCACCCCGGAAAGCTTCAGCAATCGAAATTCGAGGCCCAGCAGGCCCGGAGGATTCTGGACCGCCTGGTGGGCTATCAGGTGAGCCCCATCCTCTGGGAGAAGGTGCGACGGGGGTTGAGCGCTGGCCGGGTGCAATCCGTTGCCGTGCGGATCGTCTGTGAAAGGGAGAGGGAAATTCAGAACTTCGTCCCCGAAGAGTACTGGAGCCTGACGGCCACACTGAGAGGGAAGGATTCTCCGATCTCATTCGATGCCAGACTGGTCAAGTGGAAGGGGAAGAAGGTGGGACTGGCCAATGAGTCCGAAGCCCTGGCCATGAAGAAACGGCTCGAATCGGTCCCCTACACTGTTTCAAAAATAGTTCAACAGGAGAAAAAGCGACATCCCCTTCCTCCCTTCATCACCAGCCGTCTCCAGCAGGAGGCCTCCCGGAAACTCTCCTTCACCGCCTATAAGACCATGAGGATTGCGCAGAAACTATATGAAGGAGTGGACCTGGGTGAAATGGGGACGGTGGGTTTGATCACTTATATGAGGACAGATTCTCCCCGCGTCTCTTCGGAAGCAGTCCATCAGGTCAGAGGGTGGATCAAGACCCGCTTTGGAGAATCCTACCTTCCCTCCAAACCCAATATCTATAAGAGCCGAAAGGGCGCCCAGGATGCCCATGAGGCCATCCGGCCCACCTCGATCGATCTGGATCCTGACCAAATGAAGTCCATACTCGACAAGGATCAATGGGCGCTTTATAAGTTGATCTGGGACCGGTTCGTCGCCTCCCAGATGGCTTCAGCGGTTTTTCTTCAGACAACGGTTGAGATCAAGGCGAGCGAAGGAATTTTCACTGCGGCGGGAAGCGTGCCTGTCTTCCTCGGATTTATGGCCCTTTATGTGGAATCCGAAGACAATCACATCTCCGCAGGCAAACAGAGCGAAGGGGAAGAGAAGAAGTTGCCCCGCTTGTCAGAGGGGGAAGTTCTGGAATTATTGGGCCTCACGCCCAGGCAGCATTTCACCCAGCCTCCCTTCCGTTTCTCTGAGGCCACCCTGATTAAGGAGCTGGAGGAGAAGGGGATAGGAAGGCCTTCCACCTATGCCGCTATTTTGAGCACCATTAAAGGAAAGGGATATGTGGGGATGGAAAAAGGAAAATTCTACCCCACGGAGCTGGGATATTTGGTGAACGACCTTCTGGTAGTCAATTTTCCCGATATTCTCAATATCGAGTTCACGGCCCTGATGGAAGAGAACCTGGATAAGATTGAGGAGGGAGAAAAGGGCTGGGTGGAAACGCTTAAAGAATTTTATACCCCTTTCGAGAAGGACCTGGAAATGGCAAAGGTTTCCATGCGGGATGTGAAGAGGGAACAGATCCCCACCGATGCCCTCTGCGAGCAGTGCGGATCGAAGATGGTGAAACGATGGGGGAAGAGGGGTTATTTTCTGGCCTGCTCGAGCTATCCCGAATGCCGTTATACCAGAGAGGTTGAGGAAAACAGTGAACCTCAAAAAGTGGAGACCGATGTGCGATGTGAAAAATGCGGAAGCCCGATGGTGATCAAGAATGGCAAATTTGGGAGATTTCTGGCCTGCTCCAACTATCCCACCTGCAAGTTTACCCAGTCTCTCAATACCGGCGTGCATTGTTCCCAGGAGGGATGTGATGGAATGCTGGTTGAGCGAAGGACCCGCAAAGGAAGGACCTTCTATAGCTGCACCAATTATCCCCAATGCACCTTTGCCCTGTGGGACAAACCCATTCCTGAGAAGTGTCCGCAATGTGACGCTCCATTCCTGGTAGAGAAGCAGGGGAAGGGCGGAATCGTGAAGCGGTGTCATCGAAAAGAATGCGGATACCGCGCCTCAGAATGACCGGATTCGATATCTTTGCCTGCCCCCTATGATCTTTTTCTGTGTGAACCGGCGCTGCATCAACTGAAAAGGAAAGTAGACCAGACGATTGATCAGGGTGGATGGATAATTCCACTGAAGTCTTTTCAATATGGAAGGAAAAGAATAAAACTCCCCCCAGGCATTCTTCCAGCCCTCCCGGAGTTCACTGCCACTCATCTTCTTTGGAAGGTAATGGGGGGCGGACTCTTCCGGTCTCTCCAATAACCACCATCCATCTTGAACCAAACGTCCCTCGCTTTTGATCCTCTTGTAGAAGGCCGTCTCCGGATAGGGGGTCAGCAGGGCGAAAACCACGGAGAAGATTTTAGTTTGTATGGCAAAATTCACCGTCTCCTCGAGGGTCGAGGGATCATCTTCGTCAAAACCGAAGATGAAGGAACCCCAGATGGTGATTCCATAACGATGGAGCAGATCGATCACCTCCCGATATTCTGCCGGATCATTCTGATATTTTCTTGACTGGAAGAGGTTCGATTTGGAGAGAGATTCGAAGCCGATGAGAAGGCCGATGCATCCGCTCCTGGCCAGGAGCATTCTCTTCAACCGCCGGAGAGATAAGTTCGATCTTCACAAAGAGTATCCTAGCCATCTTTGGTAGAGGTTGTCAAAAACAGTTCCTTGAGGGGAAGGTCTTTGGTTGTAATAGTTCACCTCCCCCCTCAGCAGATTAGAGAAGGGACAGGATTACCACA
>JASEIE010000170.1 GCA_030024065.1 Thermodesulfobacteriota bacterium | reverse complement strand
GAAACTCGGTGTCTCTGGGACGTTGACCGCTGAATTCGTCGAACTCCTGCAAAAGGATTCTGTTTTTTCAACCTCTTCTTCTCATCCTCCTATCGCAATTAAGGATAAAGATGACCTAACCATTTTGTCATGCGCCTTAAATGGAAAGGCAGACCTTTTTATCACCGGAGATAAAGAACTTCTCGGGTTAAAAAGGGTAGGGAATATGGAAATTGTTTCTCCCAGAGCCTTCTGGGAGAAATTGAAGACCCTGGATTAGCATTTTTTGTCAAATCAAATCTGTATGGGTATGGATGCAGGAATAACTGGGTGCTCTAACTTTTTTGGCGGGTGTAGATGGTTTTGTAGCGTTGGGGGTCTGCAGCCATACAACTGGTGCATTCTTCCGAAGAGAGATCGACAGGCTCAAGAAGGACTTCAAAGCCGAGCTCTTTATACTGCTCCGCCATTTCTGACAGTCGGGGCTCATCGATGGTGAAGCACTTTTCCCAGCCTTCCTTTTTAAGTTCTTCTTCTCTACTTATCTTTAAATAAGTCAATTGGGGGCCTATATAAGGCAATGGAAATACATTTAAATATTTTGAATTTCGAAAGGTTAAAAGATTCTGGAGTCTTAGCCAAGCACTTCAAAAGCTAAGGGAAAAATCTCGATTGGAAATAGGTTAATTAATGAAATTACTTACATGTTAGTAAAAAAATATAAAAAAACACTTGACAACTAAAACTTCCTGTGATATTTCTGAAAAAATTCGACCACAAGATATGGCGAGATTAAAACCCAAGAGGCTTTCCTCAGAAGATCGAAGGGCTCAGGTATTAGACGCAGCCCGATCCCTTTTTGCAAAGCAGGGTTTTTCTGCAACGACTCTGGACGAAATTGCTGCCCGTATCGGCTTGAGCCGTCCCCGAGTCATTCAGCTTTTCGGATCCAAGAAGGATATCTATCAAAACATTGCAGAGACCGCCTACCGCACCCATCCCCTGGACAAAGATCTCGCTGAGCCCATCCTTCGGGGGGACGACTTTGGCGTCTTCTATACATTCGCCTACCATATCCTTCGCCATACGGCAAACCGAAAGGACCGTGAAATTTTCAAGATCCTGATGGTTGCTCGGTTGAGGGAGGATAATTTTCACCGGGTCCATTTCCACAAGCAGGATACTCTCATGATCAGTCGCCTCGCCGATTATGTTTCCAGTCGTGTCAAACAGGGGGTTTTTAAAAAGATCGATCCTCGGACCATTATCTTTGCCTACCAGGCTATGATTTCGAACCTGGCAGTGTACAAGAATGTCATGAAAAAGATGGATTTCCTAAACATTGAAGAACTCAGCCGGGACTGTGCCTGTATCTTTCTCGAAGGGATCATGAGCGACCGGAGTCGAAGGTCTCCAAGGACCAGGAAATGAGAGAATTGAGTTCAAGACGCCGACGTATTATCGACTTGAGCATTGTCATCGAGCCGGATCTTCCAAGTGATCCCGCCATGATGATTCCTAAGATCGACTATATTGATCACGGACGGGGGGCCGAACAGATGAAAGAGTTTTTCCCCGGAGTGACCAAAGATCAACTACCTAAGGGTCTGGGTTGGGCCCTGGAGTTTTTAACCCTGACCACCCACTCAGGGACACATCTGGATGCGCCATATCATTACCACCCCACTATGGACCGGGGCAAACCCTCTTTGACCATCGACGAGATCCCTTTGGAATGGTGCTTAAACGATGGGGTGGTCCTTGATTTCCGGAACAAGGCAGATGGTGAGCAGATAACTGTGGAGGATGTAAAGAAGGAACTTAAACGAATAAAATATGAGATCAAACCATTAGATATCGTTCTCATTCAGACAGGAGCCGATTCAGCCTGGGGATCACCTCAGTACCTGGTCAAGGGCGCCGGAATGAACAGAGAGAGCACACTCTTCCTTACCCAGAAGGGTGTCAGGGTTGTGGGCATCGATGCATGGAGTTGGGACAGACCTCTACCCTTTTTGGCCAAAGAGTTTAAGGAGACAGGAGATCCAAAGGTCATTTGGGAGGCCCATTTTGCCGGAATAGAGATCGGATATTGCCACATGGAAAAGATGGCTAACCTTTCAGCCATCGGTCGACCCCACGGATTTACCGTCTGTTGCTTCCCAATCAAAATCAAACGGGCCAGTGCCGGTTGGGTTCGACCTGTGGCCATCGTTGACGAAGATTAAGCAAACGAGTTTTTCTCCCGATGTCGGGCTAACTATTAAACATTGTCGGAGGAATCTCAATGGAAAAGGTCATCATTTCGGCGGCCATCACAGGTGCGGCCACGATTCCAACATTGACACCTTATCTACCCCTTACCCCCAAAGAAATTGCTGACTCCGCTGCGGAAGCAGCAAAGGCAGGAGCGGCCATTGTCCACATCCATGCCCGCCATCCAGACCACGGTGCTCCATCGGCCGATCCTGAGCATTTTCGGACCATCCTCACCGAGATCAAGTCGAGAAGCGATGCAGTGATCTGTATCACAACAGGCGGGTCTCCAACCATGACAGTTAAAGAGCGAGCGGCCAATGTGCCGGAGTTCAAACCAGAGATGTGTTCCTTCAATCTAGGGTCGATAAACTTCGCTCTCCATCCAGCCTTAAAACGCCACGGGGATTGGAAGTACCCATGGGAGCCCCGTTACTTAGAGATGAGCAAGGACTTCGTCTTCAAGAACACCTTCTTGGATTTTGAACACCTCTGTAAGGTGACGAAAGAAAATAATGTAAAGCCAGAGTTGGAAATCTACGATGTTGGACATCTTTATAACTTAAATTTCCTGGTTCAGGAGAAGATGGTGAATTTCCCTATGCACCTGCAATTCGTCATGGGTGTTCTGGGAGGTATTGGAACCATGGCAGAGGACCTGACATTCTTGAAACATAAAGCCGACATCCTCTTCGGTCCTAAGAACTTCACCTGGAGCGAGGTTGGCGTTGGCATTGCCCAATTCAATCTGGCAGCCATTTCACTTCAGATGGGTGGTCATGTGAGGGTTGGTTTGGAAGACAATATCTATATCAGAAAGGGCGTCTTGGCAAAGTCGAACGCCGAACTGGTGGAGAAGGCCATTCGATTAGCTAAAGAGTTCGACCGAGAACCTGCCACCTCTGAAGAGGCCAGACGTATCCTTGGCCTGAAAGGTAAGAACAAAGTTAATTTTTAGGAAAACGAATCTTCAAAAATGAGGCTTGAACCAAGTCCATCTAAAGGAGGGAAAGAAATGAGAAAGAGATTTTTTAAAATAATTTTGGTTCTGGGCATATGCCTTTCCATCGGTTTGGTGTTGGGCCAGCGATCTCCATCCCTGGCCGCTGAAAAGCCCATAGTCATTGGTGGTTCCTTGCCTCTTACCGGAACTTTTTCTGCCACGGGCAAATGGGTTGAGAAGGGCTATCAGTATTGGGCGGATGAAGTGAATGCGAAAGGAGGGATACTGGGTAGGCCTGTCAAGCTTGTCATCTATGATGACAAAAGCGATGCCAAGGAAGCCGTGAGTTTGGCAGAAAAGGTGATCACGGTAGATAAAGTTGACCTTCTTCTGGGTGGATATCCGGGCACCGCCTGCACAGCGGTCATGCCTGTGGTCGAGAAGTATAAAATGGTTTATGTCTCCATGGGCGGACACATGAGATCATTTTCTCAGGGTTACGCTTATTCCTTCGGAAGTCCACCCCTCATGGGCGAGTGGTGGTACCTCGGGTTTTTTGAATGGATGAAGACAGTCCCGGTGGATAAGCATCCGAAGAAAGCTGCCGTATTTACGATGAATAACCCCATCGGGATGTCCCTCATGGATAGTCTCTATAAGGGATGTAAGGAACTTGGAATCGAGATTGTGATTGATGAAAAATACAACCTTCCTTTGACGACAGCAGACACCATGATCACCAAGGCAAAGCAAATGAAAGCCGACATTCTTTTCGCTAATGGGATGTTTCCTGACGGCGTGATGACCCTGCGGGCCTGCAAAGCCATCGATTACTCTCCAAAGGCGATCGTCCAGGGGATCGGGAGCGTGATCCCAGAGTGGACCAAAGAGCTGGGGAAGGACGGGGACTTTGTCTTTTCCGGGACAAGCTGGCACTACAAACTGAAGTACCCAGGCAACGATAAAATCATCAAGGCAGCCAAAGAGAAATTCAAAGAGGACGAACCTCCCCTCTATTTCGGATTCGGTTATGCCTGGATGCAAACTCTCCAACAGGGGGTGGGGGGAGCCAAATCATTGGATCAGATGAAGATACGCGATTGGCTCAAAACGAATGAGGTGAAGACTATTGCAGGCAATTTCAAGTTTGACGAGAAGGGATTGCCGAAACCGTTTGTCTACCTGACTCAAGTGATCAGCGGAAATGTGGAATTAATCTGGCCTCCAGATATGCGAACTCATGAGCCAGTTTATACAAAGCCTGCATGGAAATAGATGAGGATGATGCGATGAATCAATGAACCCACTCCCTGGACTAAAGCCCAGGGTTTCAGGCCTATGGCAAGCCTGGCATAGGCCTACGGCCATACCAGACTTTGTCGGAAAAAACCTCCGCTTCGCTTCGAGCGGCTGCCATTCATCCTCAGGTTTAAAACCCTGGGGTTTTCTGGCATGTTTTATCAATAAAACGTTTAGACTATTTCCCTCAAGCCCGTAGAAATATTTAAAGAGATTCCTTTCTGCCTGCCCTACATCTGCAAAGGCCAAGCACAGGCAGGGCAGGCAGGTTCTGGACAAAATTCGACCTCCATTGAATATGCTGAACCCCATCGTCATTATACAATCCATTGTAAGTGGCCTTCTCATGGGAGGGATCTTTGCCCTCTTCGCTGTGGGATTCAGTTTGACCTGGGGGGTCATGAAGGTCATCAATATTGCCCACGCTGCTTTTGGGATCTTGGCTTCCTATATCGCCTATTGGGGTCTTACCCTTTATGGGATTGACCCCATCCTTTCCTTAATTTTAAGCCTGCCCCTCCTGTTCGTGACGGGCCTCCTTACCCATCGTGTTCTCATCCAACCGATTACCCGGTCGAAGGATATTGTGGTCGCCTCCATGATCCTCACCTTTGGTCTGGCGATTGTATTGGAGAATATCATGCTTTTTGCGTGGTCTCCAGATGAAAGACTGATCACGACCGCCTATGCGAGCAAGGCAATTTTTATTGGCGACATTATCATTAAAGTTTCTAATCTCCTCGGTTTTACCCTTTCCATGTTGGGCATTGGGGCCATGTATCTCTTCCTTTATCACACAAGGACCGGAAAGGCGGTTCGCGCAACATGGCAGGATCCAGAAGGGGCAGCTCTTCAGGGGATCAACCTCCGGAGGGTCTCAATGATTACTTTTGGATTAGCCATCGCCTCAGCTGGAGCGGGTGGGGTAGCAATGGCCTATATGTATTCGTTCAATCCACCTGCCCACAATCTCTGGTTGATCTTCCTTTTTCTGGTGGTCATTGTGGGTGGAGCGGGGAGTGTCATCGGTTCAGCGATCGCCGGGCTTATGATCGGGTTGATCACTGGACTGAGTGGAGCCTTTTTCCCGATGCAATGGATCAATGTGCTCCTTTTTGGTTTATTGATGGGTATCCTGCTGATCAAACCCGAAGGGCTGTTTAAGAAATAAAAGCAATGCAAAAGATCATCAAATCCGTTGTTCCTGTTTCGTTTATTTTTTTATTGGCCTTCCTTCCCATCCTTCAACCTCCTGCTTACTTCCTCTCTTTTATCTTCAAGGTCTTTCTCTATATCATCCTCGCTGAGAGTTGGAATCTGATCGGAGGTTTCACAGGGTATCTCAGCTTTGGTCATGTCGCCTTCTTTGGTATCGGTGTCTATACCTCTGCGATGTTATTCCAGCATTTCGGCCTCTCACCCTTTATCGGCGCCATTCCTTCAGGCCTTTTATCCTCAGCTGTGGCCTGGATCATCGGCTATCCCTGTTTGAAACTTCGAGGACCCTATTTTGCTGTCGTGACCCTTTGTTTTGCTTTCATTATTGACCTCGTTGTGAAGAACTGGACTTTTTTGGGAGGATCCGAAGGAATCCACTTGAAACTGCTCCAAATGGATATTCAACTCTCCCGGTCCATCTTTTACGAAACCTTTCTTGGACTCGCTGTTGCATCGGTTCTCGTAGCTCGGTGGGTACAGCATACCAAATTCGGTTTAGGTCTGGCCTCCATCCGGGAAGACGAGGAGGTCGCCCAAACCCTATGTATTCATACCGCGGATCTAAAGATAAAAGCCTTTATTCTGAGCGCCTTCTTTCCAGGAGTGGCCGGCGGGATCTACGCTTATTATATTTCATACATACATCCGGACATCGTCTTTGATATCAATATTTCCATCCTCATCGTCCTCATGGCCCTTTTTGGAGGAGGTGGATCATGGGCAGGGCCTCTGGTCGGTGCCATGTTTCTTTCAATTGTCAATGAGTTTCTTTCAATTTTTATCCAGCCGGAATTCGCACGGATCATCTATGGAGCCATGTTCATAGCTGTGATTATTTTCATGCCGGATGGGATCGTGACTTTTTTTAAAAAATGGATGGGAATTCGAAAGATTCAACATTCTTACACTTCTCCTGTTGACAAAGAAAAGTAGAGGGAGAAGCTTGAAAGTATCATCTGGGGACTTTCTATGTTGAAGGGAAAAAACATTACCAAAATATTTGGAGGGCTTATTGCTATCTCCAAGCTTGATTTTGAAGTAGAGAAGAGTTCGATCGTCGGGCTCATCGGCCCAAACGGGTCTGGAAAAACCACCCTCTTTAATCTCATCTCAGGGTTCCTCCGACCAGAGGAAGGGAAGATCAGCTTCATCGGTGATGAGATCACGCACCTAAAGCCTTATCAGATTGCCCGTCTTGGAATCGCCCGAACATTCCAGATTGTGAGGCCTCTCAAAGAGATGACCGTGCTCGACAATGTAGCGACAGGGGTCCTTTATGGAAGAGGAACGGCAGATATTGAGGAGGCGAGAAGGGATTCCCTGGACCTCCTTCGCTTTACTGGACTGGAATCTAAAAAGGATACGCATGCGGGCCTTCTAAAGCTGGCAGACCGGAAGCGTCTTGAGGTCACCCGAGCGCTCGGAATTAGGCCGCAACTCCTTCTTCTCGATGAAGTCTTCGCCGGGCTTAACCAGAAAGAGATTGATGAAGCGATCCAGCTTATCTTCCGGATCAGAAGAGAAATGGGAATCACAATCTTTATGATCGAACATGTGATGAAGGCGATCATGAAGGCCTGCGATCGGATCATTGCCATCCATTTCGGTATCAAGGTGGCAGATGGGCCTCCCAATGAGGTGGCAAATGCACCCAAAGTGATTGAGGCTTATCTGGGAACGGGATATGCTACGAACTGAGGAACTCAATGTATTTTATGATGGGCTCCAGGCCCTGATTGGGGTCTCGATTGAAATGCATGCAGAAGACCTTCTTGTGATCATCGGGTCAAACGGGGCAGGAAAGACCACTCTTCTTAGAACGATCTCCGGGCTTCTTCGTCCACGCGGAGGAAAGATTTTATTTCAAGGAGAAGCGATTGAGGAGGAACCAACTGACCGGATTTGCATGCGAGGGATCGTGCAGGTTCCAGAAGGGAGGAAACTCTTTCCACAGATGACGGTCCGTGAGAATCTTGAGATGGGAGCGTATTTGTCAACAGACAGGGGCACGTTGGTGGGCCGATTCCAAGGGGTGTTTCAGATCTTTCCCGTTCTTGAGGAGCGATTAAAGCAATTTGCAGGGACCTTGAGTGGAGGGGAACAGCAAATGCTCGCTATCGGACGTGCTCTGATGGCCAGCCCCAGGCTTTTAATGCTCGATGAGCCAACGCTCGGGTTATCCCCAAAGGTCGCCTCCGAAATCTACGCCATCTTGGCGAAGTTACATCAAGATGGGATGTCTCTCCTTCTGGTCTCCCAGGATGTCCTCCAAGCCTTGAGAATCGCCAGCCGGGCTTATGTGATAGAGAATGGTAGGGTCATCATGGAAAATTCAGGGCAAGAGCTTCTCAGAAACCCTAAGGTAAAGGAAGCCTATTTGGGGATTTAGATTTCCTGGGAAAAAGATATAAATAATAATCTTTTTATAGGAAATGAGAGAAGATGGTTTTAGGATGCCTAACTTTCTTGTCTGGTGTAGATGGTTTTGTAGCGGTCGGGGAAGGCAGCGATACAGGTTGTGCATTCCTCCGAGGAGGTATCCACGGGCTCGAGAAGGACTTCAAAACCGAGTTCTTTGTATTGCTCGACCATTTCTGACAGTCGGGGCTCGTCAATGGTAAATCTTTTTTGCCAGCCTTCTTTTTTTAATTCTTCTTCTCTGGACATAAAAAAATAGCTAAAGGCATAAGGTTCAAGACATAAGGCACAAGGTGAAATACGTTTTACCGTGTGCCTTACACCTTACGCCGCCTGTCCCCTTTTCTATTTAGCGCGAATATTGGAGTCTCCACCCGTCGGAGTGGGAGATGGCCCCGAATTCACAGGCGCCAGTGCAGGGTGCCGGTTTTTCTCC
>JASEIE010000016.1 GCA_030024065.1 Thermodesulfobacteriota bacterium | reverse complement strand
GTCATTCCCGTGAAACTTGTCCTCGAAGGTATCAATCGGGGAACGGGAATCCAGACGCCGTCCCTGCGAAGGCAGGGAACCAGAAATATATGAAACTGGATTCCTGTTTTCACAGGAAACCCTGGATTCCTGCTGGAGTTTATCCCGATGAAAATCGGGGCAGGAAAGACAACCCCAAGAGACGCTCTATTTAATGCCTTTTTTCAAGGAGCTAAATTGATACCGGAAAGATTCGATGATGATTAAGAATTTAAAAAAGGTCTTGATCGTAGATGATGAAGAGACTTTAACCTGGAGCATGTCAAAAAGCCTTTCAAAAGACAAGGATAAATATGAGGTGATCATCGCCAATAATGGCAAGGAGGCATTAAATTTACTCAAAAAGAGTGATGTCGATCTGGTCATCTCGGATATTCGAATGCCGGATATCAATGGCCTGGACCTCCTGGTAAGGATAAAGAAAGAATATCCTCAAACCAAGGTCATCATTATGACGGCATATGGGTCTTCCGATGTTCAGAAAGAAGCGAACCGGAGAGGCTCACTCTATTATATCGAGAAACCTTTTGAAATAAACGATATCCGGAAGATCATCATCGATTTGATCGGGAAGAGAAAGGGGTTTCGAGGGAAAGTGGTGGGCCTTCAATTGACAGATGTGATTCAAATGAATTGCCTCAGCCATTTGACCGCCGCATTGACCATCACCCGGGATGGGGAGAGAGGAACCATTTACTTAAATGAAGGAGAGGTCATCCATGCGGAATGCGGGGATCAAAGAGGAACAGAAGCCTTCTATTATATTTTGAGCTGGCTGGAGGGAGAGTTCATCTCCAATATTGGGGTCACTTCCCCGTTACAGACGATCTATCAGAACTGGGAACACCTGCTGGTCGAAGCCATGAGAAGGAATGATGAAAAGATGTAACGAAATTTCTATACACAACGACTTAAGTCAAACCATCTTAATCAAGGCTAAAGCCTTGAGTTACATGTTGTTAAGGATGTGTAACTCAGCCCTTCAGGCTGATATAATGAGACGGTTGAGGATTTGCGTGCGATAATACTGTCGTATATATTTCTTCAACCCAATAAGGGAAGCGATGAATATCATCATCACCAAAGAGGATTTGGAAAAAATTAACTTCTTTTTGAATAAGGTGGTCTCCTCCTCACTGGCTCATTCAGTGCTTCTAATCGACCGGTCGGGACAGCTCATTGCCCATTACGGAAATACTCTGGATATCGATGTCCTGTCCCTTTCCGCACTCACAGCCGCCAACTTCGGGGCCACCGCTGAAATTGCGAAGATTTTAGGGGAAGAGGAGTTCAGCCTTCTCTTTCATAAGGGAAAGAGCGAAAATGTCTATTTTACAGCCATTGGCGAACATGTCATCATGGTCGCTCTTTTTGACGATAATACCTCTCTGGGCTTAATCCGGTTACGAATTAATCAGATTGTCGGCGAGCTTTCCAAACTTTTCTATTCCATTTTCGAAGAAAAGAGGGAAATCTCGGTCATGAGACCGCATCGACATCAATGACAGAAGGAGAAATGGCTTAATGCCTTTTATCAATTTCAGCAAAGATGAGATTCAATGTAAAATCGTTTATTATGGCGCCGGTTTTTGCGGCAAGACCACCAACCTTCAATATATCTTTGGCCAGATGGGTGAAGATAATAAAGGCAAGATGGTTTCCATCGACACAAGGGGAGACCGGACGCTCTTTTTCGATTTCCTGTCTTTGAATTTGGGGAAGATCAGGGGGTTCGATATACGGGTTCAGCTTTATACGGTTCCAGGCCAGGTCCATTACGATGCCACAAGGAAATTGGTGTTGAAAGGGGTGGACGGAGTCGTTTTTGTCGCCGATTCATTAAAAGTTCAGAGGAAGAAGAATATCGAAAGCCTTATCAATCTGGCAAAGAATCTGGCGGAGAAAGGGGTCAGCATCCGGATGATACCCCTGGTCCTCCAGTATAACAAACGGGACCTGGATGGGACAGATTCGGAGATTCTTCCCGTTGATGTACTGGAGAAGGACCTCAACTCGATGCTGAAGGTTCCTTCATACCCCGCGAGCGCATTAAAGGGGAATGGCGTTTTTGAAACCCTGCGGGAGATCAGTAAGCTGGTCGTAAAAGACGTGAGCAGAAAAATCATGCTCGTTGATCAGCAAATGAGGTGAACCCCGTTAGAAATTCCGGCGGGGCATTATTTCTAACGGGGTGAACGAAAAGGGGAGATCGATAATGGAAAAAACGATGGGAGAAGAGGAACTTAAGGGATTGGAAAGTGAGATTGATGCGGCTGTGGACCGGCTCTTTGTGGAAAAAAAGGCGGGCTCGATAAAAAGTTCATGGATGGAAACTCCCTTATCCGAGACATTTCAAGAGACAGAGAAGCCGTTCGAATGGGAGAGTTCTCCTCAAGCGCCTATTCCTCCCTCTTCACCCACACCGATAGAAAAATTGGAGACACAGATCCTGTCTCTGGAATGGGAGATCACGAAGGAAAGTCTCGAAAAGACGATGGAGGAAGTCGTCGTTTTTGGAAAAACCCTAAAGGAGACACCGGATCTCTCTTCGGTTTTAAATCGCATGGTCATGGTTTTGGATCATATGATTAAAAACAAAGAAAGTATTCAACCTCACTTTATTAAATTTCTGCTCGATTCAAAAGAGACAGTCAAACTTTTGATGAGAAAAGAGATGGAGGGCGATATCGGTATTTATAAAAAGTTAGCCTATTCCGGAATTGAGGCGAGGTTTTTTGGCCTCGATGGACTGAAGGAGTCAAAAGCAAAGCAGTATTCCTTTACGGCGGGGAGGAATGAGGGGAGGGCAGGCGCCCCTCCGATCGGATCGGAGAAGTTGGAAAGGATCACCCGGGAAATGGATCTCCTTCTCAAAAAGATGGATGAGATGATGAATAAGATGACCCAGCGCTTGTCGGTTCATCAACGGATGATGGAGAGTCACCCCGAACCCTTTACGGGAAGAAAACGCATGACAGTGAAGGTCACCGTTTTTAAAACCGGGGAAAAGTTATTCGGGGTGGAGAGTGACAAGGTGTTTAGGTTATTTAAAGTCCCTGATCATCTTTATAGAAAATTTATTCAACTCCCGAAGATTCGAATAAATGACCTTGAAGCAAAGATCATTGATTTAAGGAAGTTCTTTCCCGTTTCCGGCGAGGATCAGGAAGGAGAGAAACAGATCCTGATACTGAAGGGGGATGGAGAATTCAAAGGGCTGATGATCGACCGCGTATTGAAGAGATTATCTGCCCCCCTGGATAAGAGTGATGAGACTGAGGAATATCTTTTGGGGATGGTTCGCTGGAATGATGGAGGTCTCCCCATGGAAATTCCTATCTTAGATTTTAAAAAGTTTTAAGAAAGGGATTTCCGAATGGATCGGAATCGCCTGACGAAAGAGGGCAAAAACCAGGTGGAAGAGAGTAATGAGGAAATTTTAAGGTTAACCCAAGCGTTAGAAAACGCTAAGAATTTTACCGAGAGCCTCATTGAAAGCATTGGAAGTGGAATTATTATTATTGAAATGGATGATACGATCACCTATATTAATCGGGCAGGAGAAAAAATATTGGGTTATCCAAAAGAAGGAGTGATCGGAAAACCCTTCAACCTTTTAGGCCTGAAAGAGAAACAGAATGTCATCCATTCCTTTCTCGATAATCCGGACGATCTCGATACGAGAAGAGAAGGATGGATGAAAAGAAAGGACCAGATTGAAATTCCTGTCGGATTCACAATCAATAATCATTTGAGTCTGCGTGGGGAAGCGATCGGTAAAATCGTGATTTTTCGCGATCTCACAAAGGTTTATAGAATTCAAGAAGAGATATTAAGAATGGATCGCTTTGTCTCTCTGGGAAAACTTTCCTCCGGCATCGCCCATGAAATTCGAAATCCCCTCGCCGGCATCAAGACTACGGCCCAGGCCCTTGGCGAGGAGATGTTGAAAGACGATCCGAAGAGAGAATATTTGAATCGCATTACGAAGGAGATCGATCGGCTAAATGAGCTTCTAAAAACTTTCTTCTCCTTTGCCAAACCACAGACATTGAACCTCGTCCCCTGTCATACCAAAGAGATCATCAATGCCATCATTCCCTTCCTGATCAGAGAGATTGCGGACAAGGGAATTCAATTTGTTGAATTCTATGACCCTCAACTGCCCAAGATAAAAGTCGATAAGATCCAAATGCATCAGGCCTTTTTAAACCTTTTTCTGAACGCGATTCAGGCCATGCCCAATGGAGGAGAACTTAACGTCAAAGCCACTCCCATGGTCGTATCTTCTAAAGATAATTGTAAACAGAGTTTTATTAAAATTGTTGTCTCAGACACGGGGAAAGGAATTCCACCCCATATTCTCCCTAAGATTTTCGATCCCTTTTTTACGACCAAGCCCAGGGGAATTGGGTTAGGACTTTCGATCACCTATCAAATTATTAAGAAGCATGGCGGGACCATAAAAGTCGAAAGCAGGTGGGAGAAAGGAACCACCTTCCTGATCAATTTACCGGAGATATTTGAAAATTCATGAAACCCTCTGTTCTGATTGTTGAAGATGACGATGTCATGCGAGAGACACTCACTGATGTACTGAAGAGGGCCGGATATGAGGTCTATTCGGGAAACTCCGGGAGTGGAGCTCTCTCGATGATTAAAAAAAATATCATCGACCTAATTCTTTTAGATATGAGACTTCCGGATGTGGATGGTTTGGAAGTCCTTAAGAAAATTAAAGAATTCGATACAGAGATATTAGTGATCATTATGACTGCCTACTCTGATGTGGAGACTGCAGTTACGGCAATGAAATCAGGAGCTTACCATTATATTAACAAACCTTTTGAGCTGGAAGAGTTGAAGCTTTTAATCGAAAAAGGCCTGGAGACAAAGAGTCTGATCAATGAAGTGAGGAGACTTCATCGGCAGCAGAAAGAAGGGAACCAGAATAATCAATTATATGGTAATAGTCCCCAGATCCAATATGTAAAAGAGTTAATCGGAATGATAAGCAAAACGAATAAAACCTCCGTCTTGATCCAGGGAGAGAGTGGAACGGGTAAAGAGTTGGCAGCGAATGCCATCCATTATAATAGTAAGCGAACCAGTAAACCCTTAATGAAAATTAATTGCAGCGCTATACCGGATTCCCTTTTAGAATCAGAACTTTTTGGATATGAAAAGGGTGCCTTCACAGATGCCAAAACAACCAGAAAAGGCTTTTTCGAATTAGCAGATGGTGGAACGGTATTTTTGGATGAAATCGGAGATATGAAGCCCTTATTGCAGTCTAAGATCTTGAGAGTTATCGAAAATCAGTCCTTTATGAGGGTAGGAGGGGAGAGGGAATTAAAGGTAGATATTCGAATTGTTGCGGCAACTAATAAGAGTTTAGAATCATTAGTAAAAGAAGGGCTTTTTCGAAATGATTTATACTACAGACTTAAAGTAATGGTGGTTGAGATGCCTCCTCTGCGGGACAGGGAAGAAGATATCTTGTTGCTATCCAATTTATTTATCGAAGAGAACAATAAAGAATATGGTAAACATATTAAGGGGTTATCTGAAGAAGCAAAAAGGGTTGTGATTCAGTATCCATGGCCAGGAAATGTTAGGGAGTTGAAAAATGTGATTGAAAGAGCAATGATTCTGACGGATCAACAATATATCACACCCAAGCAACTTCCTTTTGAGTTGAGGCAGAATGGGGGATATGGTAGGAAAAACATGGAGTTAGACTCTGCTGAAGTTACTGAGTTGATGCCTTTGGAAGATGTGGAGAGGATACATCTCTCTAATGTATTGAAAAAATTGGATTGGAATAAGTCCAAGGCCTCAAAATCTCTCGGAATTTCTCGAGCCACGTTAAGGGCAAAGATAAAGAGATATCATTTGTCGGATAATTAGACTGAAATATTGATGGGTTATTAACTAATTTTAATATTATTCGTTAAATTTCAAGGGCTACTTATTAAAATTGAAAGATTTAATAAATTTTTTTCTTGACATTTTTGAAAAATTAATAATAATTTAACTATTCAGGCGTAATCCCTCAGTTATGGGGGAGATTTTTATAATATATTAAGCGCCCTCATTTATTGAGGGCGGAGTCCGTCGGCAATAAATGCCGACGCTACGAGGAAAAAGGAATAACTCCATAACCAATAATTACCCATAACTGAGGGGATACGTTCTGGCTGACTAAAAGCTTAGAGAACTGAGGGAGATGAAATGATTTTAGGGAAGAAGAAAGGGCTGGTTGGTCTGGATATTGGGTCGAGTTCGATCAAGCTTGTTGAGCTGGCAGAGGGTAAACACGCCTATAAATTGCAGAATTTAGGGATAGCTCCCTTGCCTCCGGAAGCGATCGTGGATGGGGCGTTAATGGACTCCGTAACCATTATTGATACCATACAAGAATTGATCTCAAGCACAAAGTCGAAGACAAAAGATGTTGTCACGTCCGTTTCCGGCCATTCAGTGATCGTGAAAAGAATCACCTTACCCTTTATGTCCGAGTCCGAATTGGAAGAGTCGATCCAATGGGAAGCGGAACGGTATATCCCTTTTGACATCAATGATGTGAACATCGATTTTCAGATATTAGGCTCAAGCATAGAAAACCCGGAAGTCATGGATGTGGTATTGGTGGCGGCCAAAAAGGATATTATTAATGATTATGTCTCCGTGATCATCGAATCCGGGTTAAATCCTGTTATGATTGATGTGGATTCATTCGCTTTAGAGAATATGCTGTCCGTCAACTATGAAATCGATAAAGAGGAAACCGTAGCGGTAGCCAATGTAGGCGCCAGCGTCACGAATATCAACATCCTTAAAAAAAATGTCACCGCTTTTACAAGGGACATTTTTAAAGGAGGCAATCAAATTACAGAAGAGATTCAAAGGCAGCTCCATATCGATTATGAAGAAGCGGAGAAAATTAAGGTTGGAAGTAAGATCGATGCTGCTTCTCAGCCGGTCATCCAGGATGTATTGAGGACAGCTTCTGAATCCTTAGCGGCCGAAATAGGAAACTCCATCGATTTTTTCCAATCCACAACCACCTATGAGAAAATCGGAAAGTTATATTTAAGCGGAGGGGGATCGAAGATTAAGGACTTTGATATCATTTTACAGCAGCAGATAGGACTGCCTGTTGAAATCGTCAATCCGTTTAAAAAGATCGAATTTAGCGAAAAAAACTTCGATTTGGAATATTTAAGGGAAATCGGACCGATGACCGCTGTCGGTGTAGGGCTTGCCACCAGAAAGGTAGGAGATCGATGATCAAAATCAATCTGCTTCTCACGAGGAAAGAGAAGAAGAAGGTTGGAATCAAGAAGGAGTTTGTTGTTCTCATTCTTTCTGTGATCTTTTTGTCTATATTAATAATTGGTATTCATTGGAAGATCGGGAAAGAAAAAGAAGAGATGATGTCAAAAATATCGCAAACAAAAAAAGAGATCGCATATTATAAGTCTTTAACCGCCGAGGTTCATAAGGCCAAGGAAGCACAAAAAACCCTGCAGGACAAATTGAATGTCATCAACTCCTTAAAGAAAGGAAAAGGGACCCCGGTAAGAGTTTTAGATGAGATTAGCGTTGATAAGCCGGAAAAGCTTCACTTAGAATCTCTTAAGAAAGAAGGGACGAAGTTGGGGATTGAAGGGATTGCCCTGGATGATGAGACCATTGTCAATTTTATGACTAATTTGAAGAAGTCGAAGCTCTTTAAAAATGTGGACCTCATTGTAAGTGAACAGATAGAGCAGAGCAAAATCAAGTTGAAGAAATTTGTTCTTTCATGCGAAATTATCTCGATGTAAACCCCGTTAGAGATGTATCTCTAAACGGGATGAATATTATTTATTTTTTCATACCCGCCATAAATGGCAGGGCTTTCTAACGGGGTAAAAGGGGGAGAGGATGGCAATAACGGTTGATTCAGTATTAAAACTCCCGACATCAAAAAAGATTCTGATATTAATCGGAATATTGTGCGTCCTGGCAGGCCTCTATTTTTATCTTTTCTACATCCCCATGCAGAATGAGATGGGGGGGCTGAAAGCGGAGTTGGATAAGTTGATGAAGGAATTGAATGAAGGTAAGATGATCACAAGGGATTTGGAAAAATTTAGAGGTCAGATAGAGAAGTTGAATATGGAGTTGACGGACGCATTGACCCAACTTCCCAACGAGAAGGAGATCCCTGAGATATTGAAGAACATATCCCGTTTGGGCAAGGAATCGAATTTGGAGTTCACCCTCTTCAGACCTAAAACCGAGGAACCCCAGCAATTCTATGCGAAGGTTCCCATCGATCTGGTAGTGGTGGGAAGTTATCATAACATAGGTACCTTTTTCGATAAGATTGGTAAGCTTCCAAGAATTATCAATGTCGTTGATTTTAACATGGCGCGAGTCAAAGAGGCAAAGGGAAGGGAGACAGATGTCTTTGTCAGAACATCGTGCCTCATCACCACTTACCGATTTATTGAAAAGAAAATCGAGGAGAAGAAAAGTGAAGGGAAAACAGCGAGCAGGGAAGATACGAAGTAAAAAAGGGAAGGCAACGCCACACCGAGAAAGTAGAATGGGGAAAATCCTGGCGGCTTTCTGTTTGCTCTTTTTTATAGCGAGCTGTGGCGGAGGCACGGTTCCCCCTCCCCCTCCTCCAAAAGGGGCAGGACCTAAGGCAGTGGCTAAAAAGGTGGAGCCGGTCCTGGTAGCCGAAAAGAAAGAGCCCGAGAAGAAAGTAGAATCGGAATATCAATACAATCCGGCTGGCAAACCAGACCCTTTTAAACCATTCATTCAATTGACGCCTGTCAGGGAATTATCGAGGACAACTCCTGTAACCCCCTTACAGAAATATGATATCAGCCAATTAAAATTAGTTGCCATTATCTCAACTCCAGAAGGAAATGTCGCCCTTGTTGAGGATTCAGCAGGGAAAGGATATTTTGTGAAGAAGGGAACCGAAATCGGGAGAAATGATGGGAAGGTAACGAGAATTTTAAAAGACAGACTCATCATTGAAGAAATCTATCAAGACATCTGGGGTAAAACAAAAACGGATGAGGTTTCATTATTTCTTCATAAAATCGAGGAAGGGGGAGAATCATGAAATCTTTTCAAGTAGTTAAAGGGATTTCTCTTATCGTCATCTTACTGTTTATGAGTAGTTGTGCCACAGGGAGTGATGTGATTAAAACCACACCCATAACCGTGCCAGCGCCGAGTGGGAATCTTTCTGCGATTCAACAGATTTCCTTCACAGAAGGGGAAAACTATACGAGAATCCATATTGAGGGCTCAGAGACCATTGCGCCTCCTTTTTACAAGCTTTCCCAGGAACCATTAAGGATTGTCATGGATGTCCCCAATATCGATTTAAAGCAGGTCAAGAACAGCGTTAAGATTGATAACAGTACAATTTCAGAAATTTTCACCACTCAATATGATGATAAGGGGAGAATCGAGATCGGACTTCTCCAGATGACCAACTATAATATTTCGAGGGAAGACAGAAGTCTTTTTGTTGATGTAGAAAAGGTGAAGAAAATCGTCGAGTTGAAAGAAGTCAAAAAGGATGAAGTGATTGATAAAGGGAAAGAAATCGAAATACCCCCTCCGGAATTGAAGAAAGAAGAACCCCCTGTGATAACACCTTCCGACAAGACCTCCGTTTCTGAAAAGATTAATAAAGCAAAGGAGATTATAGACTTTTCTCTTGAAGAGAAAAAGGATTATATTGCCTTTAATATCCTTGCCGACGGAAAACTGGAAAATTACAACTCTTTTAAACTGGATGGTCCTCCTCGATTAGTCTTAGATATCTGGGATGTGAGCACGCAAAACCCGAAGAAGTCCATCAAGATTTCGAATCCATTCATTAAAGAGGTCCGCATCGGACAACATGACAACAAATTGAGACTGGTCTTCGATTCCTCAAAGCCACAACTCCCTGCCTATCAAATCAATCGAGTGGACAGTAAACTGGTTGTCTCTCTTGGAAATGTTCCTCAAGCCTCTGAACCCCAGATCTTACTCCAGGAGAAAGGGGCTGAAAAGTTGTCCGCTCCCAGGGTAAAGGTTGCAGCAACGCCTTCTTCGACTGTCGAGGAAAAGGCGACTGCGGCACCTGAACCTCCTGCGAAGACGGTAAAGGCAATCAGCACCATGAAGGATATTGATTTCAAGCAGATGGATAATAAATCCCGAATCGTTATCGTCCTTACCGAAGAGCCCCAATTCGAATCCTTAAAGATATCGGAAAAAATGATCGCTGTAGATATAAAGAATGCCTTTGTCCCGAAACATCACCAGAGAGTATTGAATACGAGCGCCTTTGAAAGCGCTGTGAATAGCATTGATATCAAGAATGTAAAGATTGGGAAAAGAAACGACATCAGGGTATTGATCAAATTGAAAGAAGAGATGCCCTATGAGGTAACAAAGGAAGCCAGAACTATTTTCGTCGATATCGAGAGGCCCAGGAAGGTTGTGACAAAGCTGGAGACTGTCCCCCCTCCAAAGAAGGAAGAGGTTAAGGCTGAGGTTAAGGAGGAGGCTAAAGAGGAGGTTAAGGTTGAGGCCAAGGTTGAGGTTAAGGAGGAGGTTAAGAAGACAGAAGAAAAACCGGCTCCTCCGCCTATTGTAACAAAACCATCGGAAGAGGGGGTTATAGAAAAGATTTATGCGGGAAGAAGGATATCACTCGATTTTAAGGATGCGGACATCAAGAATATTTTACGGTTGATTGCGGAGGTGAGCAATTTCAATATCATCACAGCCGATGATGTGACTGGAAAGATCACCATGAGATTGGTGGATGTGCCGTGGGATCAGGCATTAGATGTGATCCTCCAGGCTCGAAATCTCGGGATGGTTCAAGTCGGAAATGTCATCCGGATTGCTCCGGTCGAGACCCTGAACAGGGAGACCCATGCAAAGCTGGAGACGAAAAGGGCGAGGGAGAGGTTAGAGGATATGGTAACGGAGCTTATCCCGATCAACTATGCTACAGCAAAGGATATCATCCCGCAAATCAAAGGAATTTTGAGTGAACGCGGAGATGTGAAAGTGGATGAGAGAACGAATATTTTAATCGTTAAGGATATTCCGAGAAACATCCCTGCAGTAAAGCATATGCTGAAATCCCTCGACACCAAAACCCCTCAGGTCCTGATCGAAGCAAGAATCGTCGAAGCCAGTGTTGGGTTCCAGAGAGAGCTGGGCGTATCATGGGGGTTTGAAACCATTACACAATCGAAAAAAGGAGACACCGTTTCAAAACAGATCATCGTCGGAGGTGGACTCGATACCCCAGGCACCACACCTGGAACGACGATCGGCACCACCCTAGGATCTACTACGAGTAAGGTTGTCGATCTTCCTGCAGTTGCCCAGGCAGGTATAGCCGGGGCAACCGGACAGGCAGGCGTGATTGAGTTTCTTCTCACTTCCATCTATGGTTTGAGACAATTGGATATCGCGATATCGGCCCATGAAAATAAAGGAGACGCAAAAGTTGTTTCCAGCCCTAAAATTGCCACTCTGCACAACAAAGAGGCTTCGATTGAACAGGGGCTGAGAATTCCTTACCGAAAATTGACAACAGAGGGGACCATCACTACGGATTTCATCGATGCTAATCTTAAATTGACTGTCACACCTCTTGTAACCAATGACGGAAATGTCAAGCTGACTATTAAAGCCAAAAAAGATGCTCCGGAGTGGTCCCGCACGGTCGATGGCGTCCCCAGCATTGATAAGAAAGAGGCTATCACTGAGGTGCTCGTCAAAGATAATGGAGTGGTGGTCATTGCAGGCGTTTACTCCATTAGAACGAGTGAGGGAGTGGAAGGTATTCCTCTCTTAAGCAAAATTCCTTTGTTGGGCTGGTTATTTAAGAGAGAGGCAAAGGAAGATGAAAGGAGGGATTTGCTGATCTTTATCTCACCCAAGGTGATTAAAGATCAGATTTGATGGAATTTTGAATTTTGAAGAGACCGATTAAATCCTTAATCTGATTTATTTTATTTTGAATAAGATATTTCTTTAATCCACTGATCACCTCTATCCCTGTTCCCGGGTTGATCAGATTTGCCGTCCCTATCTGAATGGCTGAGGCCCCTGCAAGAATAAATTCGATGGCATCCTCTGCCTTTATAATGCCACCGATGCCAATCACGGGAATCTTTACCGCCTGACTGACTTCCCAGACCATTCTCACTGCAATGGGTTTGATGGCAGGCCCCGAGAGGCCGCCCATGACATTTCCTAATTCGGGTTTTTTTGTAATGATATTAATGGCCATTGCCTTGAAGGTGTTGATGAGTGAGACCGCATCTGCGCCTCCCTCCTCTGCGCTTTTGGCGATGGCTGAAATATCGGTGACATTTGGCGAAAGCTTGACGATGAACGGCAACTTCGATGATTTTCTCACGGCAGAGACCAATCGATAGGTCATCCGGGGATCGGAGCCAAAAACGATTCCTCCATGCTTCACATTGGGACAGGAGATATTCATCTCCAGGCCTGAAATTCCGGGAAGGGAATCCAATCGTTTGGCCAATTCGACATATTCCTTTTGAGTATTACCGAAAAAGTTGATGATCAGGTCTGTTTTGATCTTATTAAGATAGGGAAGCTTCTCTCTGACAAAGTCCTGGAGGCCGGGGTTTTGAAGGCCGATGGAATTGAGAATTCCACCATTGGTCTCAAATATCCTTGGGGGAGGATTTCCTGCCATGGGTTTCAATGAAATCCCTTTGGGAATGATGGCTCCCAATTCACTCAAATCTAAAAATTCTTCATATTCCTGGCCATATCCGAATGTCCCTGAAGCGGTGATCACCGGGTTTTTTAATTTCATCTTTCCAATGTTTATGGAAAGGTCAAGGGCACGATTAGACTTCATTCTTATTCCCATACGATTTCATCTAAGTGGAATACAGGTCCCTCTTTGCAAACCCGCTGGTAAGGCGATTTGGGATCATGCGTTCTAACAACGCACCCCCAGCAGGCGCCGATCCCACACCCCATGCGAGTTTCGAGGGAGGCTTGAACGATCCATCTCTTCGATTTGATCTCCATTGATAAGGCCTTTAACATCCCTGTCGGACCACAGGCATAGACGTAGTAGATTTCCTTTTGGTCAAATCTTGTCATTTGAGACAGGAAAAGGTCGGTTACCGTTCCTTTCTTTCCACGGCTTCCGTCTTCTGTAGCGATAAAAACCTTTGAGGGCTTTCCATTCTGAAAATCGTTTTCACATAAGATATCGTCCTGTGTCTTGCCACCTATGAAAACATATAATTTTTCTGAATTCAGCACTCCTCTCAGGGAAGCAAGAGAAGCGATACCCACGCCACCTCCTATCAAAATACACTTTGCGGAAGAGGGGAGGGGGGGCAAGGTGAAACCCTTACCCAGGGGACCGATTAAATTAACTTTTTCTCCTTTTTGAAAGGCTGCCATCTTTTGAGTGCCTTTGCCTACCTTTTTGTATAAAATATAAAGATGTCCTCTTTTCATCTTCTCTGTCTGTTGTGTCGAATAACTCCTATAAATAGTAAAGGGACGCCTCAAAAGGGGATGGTTGTCCTCTGAGGTTTTGATCATAACAAACTGTCCTGGCTTTGTTTTATCGGCGATGGATGAACATTCGATCTCTAATAGGAAGTAGACCGATTTTATTCTACGGTTATTTAAGATGATCCCGCTGGTTTGAATGGCCATATTCGCTCAGCAAATAAGGGTTTCGTTATACGGTATAAGGTAAGGAATCAACGTTTATCGTTGTCGAAGCTCGTATCGAGACTCGTATATGGAAACTGGATACTCGAGCTTCATGCTTCGATACCAGCGTCGTCACCCATAACCGTTTGACTATCAATCCAAATGGAGCTTCGTCACCGTAACCCAAACACCTTTGAATTTATCTCACCATGAGTAGGGCATCGAATTTCCCCTGGTAGAACCTCTTTTTTTCCCCCATCGGTTGAAAAGCAAAGGAGTGATAGAGATGGATCGCTTGAATGTTCGAGGCGCTCACTTCAAGATAATATTTGTTGATCTCCCTTTTGCTGCAAAAGTCAATATAAAATTCCATCAGCTTTTTTCCAAAACCCCTCTTGCGATACAGAGGGTGAACACCGATATTGAGAAGCTCAGATTCATCTCCGATATTCCGGAAACAGATAAAACCTATTATAGGAATACCCATGGACTTCTCCTCTCCTTTCATCACAAAGCAATGGGAAATGGGATTGAGAGTCTCCTCGAGCAACATCCCTCTTGACCAGGGATTTAATGAAGAGGTGTTTGCTATGGAGAGAACTAAGTCCACTTCTTCAATTTCCATCTTACTGATGATAAACCTTTTCGATTTCATTTCTTGATTGACCAGGCATTTAATCTGCTTCAATATGGCGAAGTAATTCCATCACAGCTTTTTTGAGATCTTCGTCTTTTGTATGATTGAGGATGATCGTATAAGATCGTTTTGCATCGTCATATTTCCCCCATTTTCTCTGAAGGTTCCCAATCTCTAACTGGGTAAAGAAAAACCAAGGGGAGCTCTCCCGGAGATATTGAATGGCCGTTTCAAAACTCTTAAAAGCTTTATCGTATTTCCCCTGCTGATAGAATATTTCCCCTAAGCTAAAATAGGTTTCTCCCCATAATTCAACCCCATGTCCCTTCAGGATCATGGAATAATAATGGAGGGCTTCCCCGATATTATTTTGCCTAAAGTATAGGCTTCCCAATTTAAAGGCGGCATGGGAAACGAGGGGATGATTGGAAAACTCTTCGACGATCTTTTTGAACGCTCTTTCGGCTTTTTCGCTTTCCTTCAAGGAAGTGTAGAGATTTCCCATCTGGGTTAAAGCATAAAGTCTCCAGTGATGATTCCTGTTTTTCTGGATGATCAGGTCGTAGGTATCCAGGGCCTGGCTCCAACTGCCCAATTGAGCGAAACATTCCCCTTTGATAAAAAGGCCTTCTTCAGCCTGGTCAGAGTTTGGAAATTCGAGCAAGAGGATATCAAAATTGGTAATAGCCTCCCTAAATTTGTTTTCGAAATAATAGCCTTTCCCAATTTTGAAGAGAGCTTTTTCTCTATATTTCGTATTGAGAATATTAAAATAGTAAGGCAGGGAATCTCCAATCCTTCCCTCAGAGAATGTCATCTCTGCATTGAGCCATTGAAGAAATGCCTTTTCGTCATCGAAATGATTTAACTTTTGAAGCCTCTGAAAGACCCGGTTCGCTCCCTGGAAGTCGCCCTGATGGATGTGACTCCAGAAAAGAGAGAGGAAGGTAGCTCCCCATAAAGGATGTTCTCGGGACGTAGTCAGAATCATATTTAATTCTTTTATCGAGGAGGGGTGATCTCCGTTGTGAAGAAATATCCTTCCAACCAAATAATGGGTGTTTAAGATCAGGGTAGAATCGTTATGTTGGTTTTTAAAAGACTGGAAACTTTCCATGGCTTCTTTAAAATTGCCGAGTCGGTAATCACAAAAACCCAATTTCCAATAGATTTCGCGAAAGGCAACATCCTGCTTAAACCTTTCATAAATAGTCTTGTAGGTATGTTTTGCCTCCTCAAATCTACCCAACTTCAACTGGGCGTTGCCCAACCAGATGGAAGCGTATTTTAAAAATAGAGGGGAAATGAATTTGGTATTTTCCAAGACTGTCTTAAGATAACTCGTTGCCTCTTCGATACGATTCTGTCTATAGGATAAAATCCCCAGCCAGAAAAGGGAGGATTGAATAAGTACATTATTCTTAGAGATAAGAGATATTTTCTTTAGAGATGATTCCGCTTGAGGAAGCCTATTCGTTCCGAAATCGATAAGCCCTAGAAAGTAGTGAACATAATCAAGACCTTCAAATTTAGGAAATTTACTGATAATCTGAACAAGAGGTTTTCTGGCTCCATCCGAATTGCCCCATTTGAGCTCGATCTCTGCTAACCAGTAAAGGGCATAATCCGTATATTCGAATTGTTTGCTTTCATTTAATATTTTTAAAAATATCGTTTTAGCCTCTTTCGGTTTTCCTTTGATGTACAGCGTTCTTCCCAAGAGATAGCAGATGTCATAAAGCTTTTCATGGTTCGAATAATCCCGAATGAAATGGAAAAATTGTTTTTCCGCAATATCGTAAAATCCATCGTTGAAGGCTCCGATTCCAACCCATATCAACTTTTCCTCTTCGCTAAGGTTCTTTGAGCATACATTCTTGGCGCCATGCATCCCCAATATCAAAATAATAAATATCGAATAAATAAATATCTTTTTAATCATCTTGGGAGTCTTTTGTTTCTTTCCCGTAATATTTTAATTCATCAGGAGTATTTATATTTACAAAAGATTTTTTTATCGGGTCAAATTTCAATATATCATCTTCCCCAACAATTTTAATTTTTACCATCGGATAGAAATCGATGATCTTGTATTTCCCCATCTCTATAATTTTATTTATCGGCCCCAAACATTTTTTTGAATAGATGGCATGCAAAGGCTGTAGCCCATCAAACGTTTTCGGAACGATCACATCATCATCTTGGGCTTGATCGATTAAGTATTGTATGAGGAGCTTGTTGAGAAAAGGCATATCGCAGGCAACACAAAATGAGTATGGGTGTGAAGAATAAAAGAGACCAGTATACAATCCCATCAGGGCACCGCGATTTGGAAGAAGATCATTATAAATATTTGCTTTAAAATCGGTAAAAAGCTCCCTTTGATGGGTAACGATGATAATTTCATCGAATATATTTTCGAAAAGATTGTAAATTCTTCGAATGATAGGGATACCATCGATTTCAATAAAGGCTTTATTTCTGCCCATCCGGATACTCTTGCCGCCGGAAAGAATGATTCCTGTTAAACCGACCCCACCTTGCAAAAGTTACCCCAAATAATGTCTGATAAGATATATTATGTTAACTTTAGCTTTTTATATTTAAAAACCCTTTCCAGCCATCTTTCTCTTTTTTTCTGCTAATCTCTTCAAACTCTCTAAGGATTTCTTCCTGCCTTTTTGTAAGATTCTTTGGCGTTTTAACTAATACCTGTATGATTAAATCTCCTCTGCCATATCCTCTAATTCTTGGAAAACCTTCTCCTTTTATCTTGAATAGTTCTCCGCTTTCTGTGCCTTTAGGTATAGAGAGGGTTTTCTTGCCGTTTAAAGTGGGAATCTCTGTCTCTGATCCGAGTGTGGCCTGCGTAAAGCTAATGGGTATTTGACAGATAATGTCTTCGCCCTCCCTTGAGAAAAATTCATGAGGTTCAACATAAAGAAAGACGAATAGATCACCCGGAGGGCCGCCCTTTTCTCCTTCTTCCCCCTCACCGCGGATCCTTAACTTGGAGCCTGTGTCAACGCCAGGAGGTATTTTTAACTGTATTTTTTTAATTTTTTTTACCCAACCAGACCCACGGCATTCCTTGCAAGGATGAGATATATATTTCCCTTCACCATGGCATTGACCACAGGTGGTGCTGATAGTAAAAAAACCCTGGGAACGTGTGATATGACCCGTTCCCCTGCAATTCGGGCAATGGGTCGGATAAGTTCCGGGTTTGGTTCCTGAACCGTTACAGACCTCACAGGCTCCTTTTTTAGGTATTTCGATTTCATACTCTTTCCCAAAAGCAGCCTCATAGAAAGATATCTTCATATCATATCTTAAGTCAGCGCCTTGTCTTGCCCTTGTTCTGCGTTTCTGAGATGTCCCGAAACCAAAAAAATCTTCAAATATGTCTCCAAAGGATGAAAAGATGTCGTCAAAACCCCTGAAACCTTTAAAACCGGCCCCCTTCAATCCTTCAATGCCGTAATGGTCATAAATCTCTCTTTTTTGGGGGTCTCTTAACACCTCATAGGCCTCAGAGGCAATCTTAAATTTTTCAACTGCCTCATTATCCCCTGGATTTCTATCAGGGTGGTATTGCATTGCAATTTTCCTATAAGCCTTTTTAACTTCTTCATCAGTGGCATTCTTTGGAACGTCGAGGATTTTGTAATAATCCCTGTTTTCCATATTGTTTAGATGGTTTTCGTTATACGGTCAGGGTAACGCTGCCCGTTTCGGTTGCCGGTAACGGTTAAGCGTAAAAAATAAAAAGACAATCAACGTAACCTTTTATAAACGATACGGGCTTCGTAACCGTAACCCTTCCCTCTATCTATTTGTTGTAATCCTCGAGGATCTTGCCGGACCTTCCTCTTTCGACAATCTCATCCATTTTAGGGCCCAAATCAACACCCATCTCCTTCATCCTTTTTTTAGCCCAGAGCCCAATGTTTCGCGAGTCCTTATAATAATCATCAGTTTTTGGCTTGGAGGTATCCAAATTTCCTAATCGTGATTCTTCGGTTTGATGGACCGAAAAGGATGACAATAATTTTTTGAGGTCCCTACTGTTGCAAAACCTGCATTGGGCCTTCTCAACCTCTTTTGGTTTGAGAAACAATTGGCTGAATTCTTTTTTACACCGATTACATAGATACTCATAAATAGGCATAATTACTTCCCTTTTAATGCCTTTTTCTTTATCCCCTTTATTTTATTGGATTGGTTTTCGTTCTCCGTGGCCGATTTTAATTCTTCAGTATCAACAATAGATTCTTCCGGATTATAAATTTTGTCATTTAAATCAGGCAATTTGGATAGATAGATTTCGTAATCTTTTTGAGATATTATTCCACTCTTGATGTTCTTTTCGATATTTCTTTTATCATACTTTTTATTCTCGTCAATGTGCATCTTATCCTCCTTGGCTTTAATTATTAAAGTTAGCATAATTTCATATCTCCTTCAAGGGGTTTTGTAACTTATTGTAATATAAAGGGAAATATAGCATAAAGTGTTTCTTGTCCAAATTCATTAAAAGGGACTGTACAAAATTGTTGACAAATTCCAAAATTGTCTATATTAATAAAGCGTAAAAGTTCTGACGAGTTAGAAAATAACTCCCTTCATCTCTTCCTATGAGGGATGAAGGAGAGGGGAGGAAAATGGAAAAAAGAAGAGTTGTCATCACCGGAATGGGTGTTATTGCTCCCAACGGTATTGGTATAGAAAACTTCTGGGACTCTTTGGATCATTGGACGACCAATGATTGCGATAATTAGTTTTTTTTAGACTTCATCCTATTTATTCTCAGATAACTGGAAATAACGATTTTAGTCCAACAAATTATATGACTCCCAAAAAACCTTTTAGTTGTGTATAACAAAATGCAATTTGGAGTGGGCGGTATGGGGAAAATGCTCCTTTGGAATTCTCTGGCCACGCGGCGTCGTTCAGCGAGCGATACGTTTCTCGATAACGGCCTAGGCAGACTAAAGGCCCACTTGGAGGATGAGGGGCACGAAGTTCTTCTTGAGGATTGGGCCTCTGACTCGTTCTATTCGGGTCTAGCCGTACCTGCATTAGCACGGCCCCTACGCTGGCTTTATAAGGTACTCCTCTCCCGCACAGGAGAAGGACAGCCTTCCCTTTGGGTCAAGCTACTCGGTGTCGGAACTATTCCACTTCAGTGGGTCCAGTCGTTCATACAGAGGAAACGCATGAAGTCCCAACTCAAGCACCTTGCCTGGATGGTTGCACAACAGAGGATCCCGATAGTAGGGTTGAAACTGTGGTATGGGGAGGCTTTCTTCTGGGCGAAAAGTCTCGGGAAGCTTCTCCACGAGATTGCCCCTGAAGCACTCATCGTTGCCGGAGGCTACCACGCTACATTGTATGAGGAAGACGTCCTCCGGTTCGGCCCCTTCGACATTGCTGTAAGAGGAGAAGGCGAGTATGCGCTTTCCGAAATTCTCTCCATCGTCGACCGCATGGCCGGAAGACCGAAGAAGGAGATTCTCGAGGAAGTAGCTGCACACCGCATCGAGAACACACTGTGGCGCGATAGAACAGGCATTAGGCTAGCGCCCAAGCGCGTAGTCACGTTCCAACAGAAAGCCATTCCTCATTACGGTGAAGGGCCGGGTAAGGTCCGGGTTCACGTCATCGTTGAAAGTCTTGGTTGCACATGGGGAAAGTGCAACTTCTGCGTGCATCCCTATTTCTACAATCAATACGTTCCTCGGGCCGTCTACGAGGTAGTTAGCGAAATGAAGGCCATGGTCGACCAGGGAATACGGATCTTCCGATTTGCCGGATCCGATACACCGCCTGCTTTTGCCGCCAAGATTGGCCGGAACATCCTCGATGCTGACCTTCACGTGACTTATGGGATGGGAAGCCGGGCCGTTCCAAACTGCTCTAATCCTAAAATCTACCAAAGAACGGTCGACCAGTATGAGACAATGCTTCAGTCGGGCCTTCGGTCGGTTTTTATGGGGGGCGAGACTGGTCACGACCAGATTAACCAGGGAGTAATGAACAAGGGGATTTCTTGCGAAGACCTCATCGCTACTTCCCGGGCCATTCGGGAGGCAGAGAGGCGTACTAGCCAGAAACTAGACCTTGTTTTGGCCCTGATATACCCAGTACCTCTTATGGAAGGAGTGACCCAGGATGAAGTGTTTAAGAAGGACCTTGAACTTATAGGTGAATTTGAGCCCGACTCAGTGATTGTTACTCCTCCGGGGCCTTTCAAACACAGCCGTTGGTACACCGAGAGAAAGAAGTTTGGCTTCAAATTTGATGAAACCATTATTTCCTCAGCCATGGAGTATGAGTACGTCCTCTATAAGCCTCCAACCATGTGGCCTAAGCTCGCAATCAGCTTACATGACCAAACCTTCGTTCAACTCCTACAAGAGTGTCTCCAGTTGCGCAAGGCTGCGGAGAAGATGAATATTCCTACAGACCTTTCAGACGAACATTTCTTAATGCTTCGGGCAGCCGGGTACGAAGGGAAAGATGGCGCTCAGAGATTCAAGAGGGAGACCCTCCTCGACATTGTCTCCTGTGACTACCGACTACTCACGGGGATTTCGAAAAAGATAAACACTGCAACGCGAAGACTAGTAGAAGCTCCCTCTGAAGCCATAAGGACAACGGCAAGGGAAGATTTGCTATGAATCAAACTTCGCAACAAATCTCTTTAGGATTTTATGGGGGCAACCGGGCCAATAACTGTAATGACTACTTGTTTTTTATAATTCCTGTCCCCTTTTTTATCAGATTGTTTTAACAAAACTTATTGATTTCTTTTCTATTTATTAAGCTTAAAAAATTACAACTCCGTGATAGCTTTGAGCAAAGAGAAAATTAACTGGTTGACAGAATCATAAGAGCCTACCAAAAGAGTTGGCGGCGGCTTTTCGAAGACGTTTAGAGGAGAAATCATCTGAGGTATAGATCGAGTTATTTGGGATTAGGGAATTGGGCTGTACAGTTGATGGAGAAGGTAGCTTCGAGTTAGCTAAGGTAGCGAAATTTTTGGTGTGCAATTCATTTTGAATAAACTTCAAAGTCAATAAGAGTTGTGCAAAATTGTTGACAAATTTCAAAATTGTCTATAATAATACCTTAATCTTTTAAATTACTTAAAAGATAGTCTTCACATACATCTTTTTCGGTAGCAGGGGGAGCAAGCTTAATGGAAAAACGAAGAGTGGTTATAACCGGGATGGGAGTGGTTGCTCCCAATGGTGTTGGAATAGATAATTTTTGGGATTCTTTGGTTCGTGGCCGATCAGGAGTTAGAAAAATCACTCATTTTGATGCCTCTTCCTACCCTAATCAAATAGCCGCTGAAGTTCCAAATTTTGAACCCACAGATTATATAGATCCTAAAACTGCAAAAAGGTTGGATAGATTTGCGCATTTTTGTTTGGCATCTGCTTCGATGGCATTACAAGATGCTGAAATAAAAATTCCTGTTAAAGACCCATATAGATTTGGAGTTTTTGTGGGGACAGCTATTGGAGGTGGTGAAACATCTGAAAATCAACATCTCATCTTTGTTGAGAAGGGTCTTAAAAGGATAGCTCCTTTTACAGTTGAGGCCATTTCCACCCATTCTGCAAGCGGCTTAATTAGTCAATCCTTTATCATAAAAGGACCTAATACAACAATTTCCTCAGGATGTAATTCAGGACTTGATGCCTGTTATTTAGCATATAATACCATTAGAATGGGGGATGCAGATGTAATGATTGTTAGTGCTGGTGAAGCCCCTATCACTCCCTACATTGTTTCAGTTTTTTCTGCTGTCGGTGTACTTTCGACCCAAAATGGGGATCCGAAGGGAACTGTTAAACCTTACGACATTAAAGCCAGCGGGATGGTTCTTGGGGAGGGAGGAGGTGCTATTATTATTGAGGAACTCACTCATGCAATAAACAGAGGAGCCAAAATATATGGAGAGATACTTGGTTATTCCTCATTAACTGAGGCATATATGTTTGGAACAAAGACAGATAAAGAGGTAATGGCAAAGGCATTTAAGGAAGCTTTGGATAAATCCCATTTAAATTTAAAAGACATTGAATATATTAATTCACATGGAAATGGAATATTAGAATATGATGTGGGAGAAACAGAATCAATTAAAAGTGCTTTTGGTGAATTAGCATATAAAATCCCTATCTCCTCCATTAAACCAGTAACTGGACAATCTTTATCAGCTACTGGGATTTATCAAGTAATAACGGGTCTTTTAGCCATGAAAAATGGCATTATTCCTCCAACAATAAATCATAAAAATCCCGCTCCAGGGTGTGACCTTAACTATGTTCCACATCATTTTTTAAAAAAAGATGTGAATGTTGCGATAATGAATGCCCACGGTTTTGGTGGAAGACATACGGTCTTGGTTGTTGGAAAATTGAATACATAGTAAAAATTTAAACTTCAAAATTGAAAATGACAATAATTGAAATACTACTTTTGATTTGTTTTTTTACTAATTTAGGACTGGGTCTTTTAATTTTTACAAGACCTTCCAATTATTATAAGAAAATAAACATTATTTTTTCGTCCCTCTGCTTAGCATCTGCATTGTGGGTTCTAGGCGCATTAATGGTTCCTATTTTTATAGAAGTGCATTGGAAATTATTTTGGATTAGGTTTATTTTTGGAGTCAGCGGCTTTATTCCAGCTATTTTCCTTCATTTCTCTTTAATATTCCCTAACTATCAATATACTATCAATTTATTTAGACAATTATTAATCTACTCTCCGTCTTTATTTTTCTTAATAATTAGTCAAACTGAATTTATTGTAATTTCAATCATCCAGTTGGAGCCACTAAAGTTTAAATACGGGTTAATTCATAATATTTTTTCAATTTATTTAGTTACCTATCTATGTTTAGGGTTATTAATTTTATTAAATACTCACAGAAAATCTACAGGAATTTACAGGCTTCAAATTAAATATTGTTTCTTCGGAATGCTTTTATCCTCAATTACTGGCCTAATCACAAATATACTCCTCCCGTTGCTTGGAACTTCAAAGTATAGCGCGATTGGTCCTTCTTTTACGATGATTATGGTTGGGTTCACAACTTATTCTATACTCAA
>JASEIE010000169.1 GCA_030024065.1 Thermodesulfobacteriota bacterium | reverse complement strand
GCTAAAGCAACATCATTAAAGATTAAAATGACGCTGTAGTATTAGGAAAGTTATTTTTTGTTATGAGTTCGAATCGCTCTTCATCAGCATAAAATCATTTCTCTTAAGCGCTGCCAAATCTCCATTCTTTTTATCCGGGAAAGGAATCCGGAAATATCAATCTCCTTCGGACAGCTCTTCTGACAGTTATGTTTTTCATGGGAGCTAAAGAGTTCAAGATCCGATCCCACGATGGCCAACCTTTTCACCAATGCCCTATCTCTGGAATCATTGATAAATCTAATAGCCTTACTCAGAGCCCCAGGGCCGATAGTATTCTCTTTGCAGGAGAATGTCGGACAATCTGCATTGCATATAGCACAGTGGATACAGTCGATGACAAAATTGATCTTCTCCCGGTCGTCAACACTTTGGTGATACTCTTTCTCCTTGGGCGGTTCTTTTGGAATTAAATAGGGCTCGGTTTGTCTATAATTTTCGAAGAAAGGCTTCATGTCAACAACCAGATCTTTCAAAATAGGCAGGTTAGAAAGAGGACGAACGGTCACCGTCCCTATGCCTAAATCGTCTATCAAAGTCCGACAGGCGAGCCTTGACTGGTCATTGATGTTCATGGCGCATGAGCCGCAAACTGCACAGCGGCAGGAGGATCTAAACGCAAGGGAACCGTCCAAATTTTCCAAGATATAATAGAGTCCCTCCAAGACGGTCATCCCTTTTTCTATAGGGACATCAAACTCATCAAAATGAGAATAGTTGCCGCTTTCTGGATCGAATCTGAAAACCTTAAAACGTCGCATAGAACCCATAGCTTTAACTCCTCTCATGTAGGCATCATCGTTAATGAATTCTCATAAACCTCGCTTACAGAATTGAAATACTTGTTCACGTACAAATCGTCTTTGCCTTATAGAAACAGGCCGATGATCAATCAATAGACCCTCTTCTCCACTCCAAACTTTGTGATCGTCACGGGTTTATAAGAAAGGGCGATTTTACCCTTTGTTAGCCGGGCGACGGTATGTTTAAGCCAATGTCTATCATCCCTTTCCCTGTAATCGCGACGGGCATGGGATCCACGGCTCTCCTCCCTGGCCAAAGCCCCCATCAAAATGGCTTCAGAAATCGTGAGGAATCCCTCGATATCTAAATGCCACATTAAATCATAGTTGAAATTCTGCCCCTTCGAGGGTGCCTTCACCTTGCGAAAACGCTTCTGCAATGTCTTGAGCTCACTCAAAGCCTCTTTCAGGCCCTCTTCATGTCGGAAGATCCCCGCTTTCTCCTGCATGATGGAACCCAATTGAGACTTAATCTGATATTGATTCTCTGTCGAAGTTTTTTCGAAGATGATTTTAAGCCTCTTTTCTTGCTTCAAAAGGGCATCCTTATAAACACCATTTCCTGTCGATTTGCGAGATATATCTTTTAGATATTGAACTGCACTCGCCCCTGCATGCCTTCCAAAGACGACTGTCTCCATGAGGGAGTTCCCTCCGAGACGGTTTGCGCCATGGATGCCCACACAAGCGCACTCTCCGGCCGCAAAAAATCCCTCCACCTCCGTGCGGCAGTTTAAGTCACAATCAATACCGCCCATCGAGTAATGGGCAGATGGTTGAATTGGAATTTGCTCTCTCGTAGGATCTACTCCCCTGAATTGTGTACAAAGTTCGTAAACGGTAGGAAATCGCTCTCTGATATTGTCGGCACCGAGATGTCTCATATCTAAATATACATAATCACCGCCGCCTATTCCACGGCCTTCGTCGATCTCCGTCTGAATCGACCGAGAAGTTATATCACGAGGGGCACGTTCCATAATAGCCTCCGAAACGTACCTCGACATAAACCTCTCGCCAAGACCGTTCAACAGATACGCCCCTTCTCCTCTTGCCCCTTCTGTCAGGGTTAAATTGAGTCCTACAAGAGTCGTAGGATGAAATTGGACAAACTCCATATCCTTCAGTGGGAGACCTGCGTTAAGGGCTATCGTCAGACCAGAAGCAGTTGAAGAAAGGGAGTTACTCGTCTTGGGATAAATCCTCAGATTGCCTCCAGTACTAAAAATCACCGCCTTTGCTTTGAATACTTCGAGTACTCCCTTTGGTAAATTATAGGCTACGATTCCTCTGCAGACTTGATCTTCCACAATCAATGCCAAGGCAACCCACTCCTCATAGAATTTTACATTCCTTCTAATGGTCTGTTCATACAAAGTGTTCATCAGATAGAGACCCGTTTTGTCTGCCCCGAAACAGGTCCTTGGAAAGCCTGCACCGCCAAAAGGCCTTTGGGCTATCTTCCCATCAGGAAACCGACTGAAGGGGCACCCCCAATTTTCGAGTTGATAGACATCCATGGGAGCTTCCATGGCAAAGACCTCAACGGCATCTTGATCCGCCAAAAAGTCACTGCCTTTGATCGTATCAAAAGCATGTTTTTCCCAATTATCATCTCTTCCTTCAGGATGATTGGCCAGTGAGGCATTGATACCTCCCTGAGCTTGTGTTGAGTGGGATCTTATGGGAAAGAGTTTCGTCACCACAGCAACATCCGCACCACCATCAAAAGCCTCAATGGCAGCTCGTAAACCAGTAAGGCCACTGCCGACAATGAGAATATCATGAGATATCACCGCGCATCCTCCTCATTACTGTATTACTGTATAGAACCGAACCCACAAAAAAGACCAGACAAATTATGGCCTTGGATCAAAATCACTATAGCCATTTTTCCAGAACGAGAACCGTGAGGCCCCTTGCCCTAAAGCAAAGGGCCCCATTATTAAAAGTTTCTCTTTCTGGGTCTCTCTATAAACTGGGGAGCCCAAGCTCGCTGTTCTATCTTCACCATTTCATAGAGCTGAGGCCTCTTCTCGCTTATCTTATCTCTCAGATTTAAGTAATGGTTGTTTCCATGCGCATCAATGCCAACGAACATTGGGCCGTAGTCCTTGATCTTACATTCCAAGATAGCTTGGGAGTCTAAATCAGGCCAGAAAACATTTATGATTTTGGCCCGCGCGTCATAGTAAGATGCCGCACCTCCAACAACCCCAAGGTAAACACAGCCATATTTTTTGCAGGCTGCCGTCGTCCCTTCAAGAAGACCGCCTTTCCCTATGATCGCGCGACAATGATGCCTTTCAACCAAGATGGGCATCCATCTCTCCATTCGTGTACTTGTGGTGGTGCCCATTCCGCTGGTGAAAAACCATTCATTTCCCTCTCTCTTATATCCACAGGCCTCGTGGAGAACTGGATAGCTATCGTAGTTAACTCCCTCCGGTAGGGGAATACCATCATCGATCTCCCGACCTAGGTTTCGGTCCCGGATTCCCCACAATTTGCCTGAGATGTAGACCCTATCCAATAGTTGCAACTCCCTGATCTGTTCCTCTGAAATTGGGGTTTCTAAATGCCACACTTTACTCATAGCGGTCACCTCCGAATTCCCAGATATATTCAAATCTTCCGTCACTAAAAATCCTGGCAGCGGCTCTCCGAGCAGCCCAGCATTGGAAAGATACACTTACGGGGTTTTGAGTCTCATGAACCCCCGCCGTTTCAATATGAACGGCCAATGTCGTTGTATCTCCCCCCATTCCCATGGGACCGATATTCGTTGCATTGATCACTTGGTATATCTCTTGTTCCAGCTTGGCTATCAAAGGATCAGGATTGGGTTTTCCCACAGGCCTCGTCATGCAAATCTTGGTCATTTTTGCGTTCTGATCAAAGGAACCACCAATGCCAACACAGGTCACTGAGGGAGTGCAAGGCTGCCCTCCAGCAGCCAAAGCGCTATCGATAATGAATTCCTTCACCCCGTGCATCCCCTGGGCGGGGACACACATGGCCTGAAAGCTCTGGTTCTCCGATCCAGAACCCTTGGATACGCACATCACCTCCATATAGTCCACATCAGGAATCCAATCCCAATAAATATGAGGATGAGTATTGCTAACCTGCTGCCCATCTTTGAAACGGGTAATGGGGTTAGACAAGGTCTTCCGATATTGTTTTCCATTAGAACAGTCCCTTACTCCTTCTCTGACCGCTTCCTTCAGTTTAAACCCATCCACCTTCATCTTACTCCCTAGATGGACAAAATAGGTTTGCATCCCCATGTCCTGGCACACCGGGATCTTCTTCTCCTCGCCACTCTTGATCGACTTTAACATGACCCCCAGCATCTCTTTGGCCACTTCATTTCTCTCCCGCTCATAGGACTTATTCAAGGCATCTTTCAGATCAGGGGGAAAGACAGTGAGCGCCCTAAAGTATAGGTCTCCCATTAACTCTTGGAACTTATTGTATGCAAACTCCATCTCAATAACCTCCTTCCAATAATTTGTTCACACCGATTGGCGCTCTGCCAATCTTATCAGCTCCTTGTATGACTCTTCGGTCAGCAGAATACCTTCTTTCTCCCTTCTTTCCTTGGTCATGTACTCGATCTCGCCCGGTAATAAGATCTCTTTCACCCCCTTTGCCTTTTTGGAATGTTTAATTTGATCCTTCAGCTCTTCTACCTTATCCAAAAAATTCTCGAAATCCGTAAAAGATTTAGGGTCTATGGCCATAAAAAGATCTCCCTTCGTGCCTTCATGCTTCATGTCAAAGGTGCCTTTGACATTTTTCCCCACAGCAGCGCCCGCTAATGCACCGGTTAACAGGTCCACCATAATTGCCAAACCTGATCCCTTGGGCCCTCCAAGAGGCAGCAGCGCTCCCTCGAGGGCTTCCCTCGGATCTTTTGTGATTTCTCCGTCTTTATTAATTGCCCATCCTTCAGGAATTTCCTCCCCTTTCTCTTTCGCCAGCACGATCTTACCCCTCGCCACAACACTTGTTGACATATCGAGAATTAACGGTTTATTTCGGTTGGGAATACCAATAGCTATGGGGTTTGTTCCCAATACTTTTTCGGCTCCACCAAAGGGAGCCATGCCTGGTTCTGTATTCGTCATACAAATACCTATCATTCCCTTCATTGCCATCATTTCGGAATAATAACCCAACATTCCAATATGTGATGCCCTTCTTACACTCACTGCGCAAATACCCGTATCCTTTGCTTTAAATATGGCAATATTGGAAGCGGTAACTCCTACCACAGGACCCAGACCTCGATCTCCATCCAAAACCGCTCCAGCAGCCATTTGCTTGATCGTCTTCACCCTACACAAAGGATTGATAGCTCCTGTTTCGAGTCCGGCTACCCATTTAGGGATCCTGATTACTCCATGGGAATCATGCCCTCTCAGATTCGCTTCCACTAGAGCATCACTGACTACCATTGCGTCCTTTTCAGGCACACCCTTTGACATGAATATCTTTTTTGACAAATCTAACAACTCTTCCCGAGCTACCAAAACATCCATAAAACTCTCCCCAAAGAAATCATCTTCATTTTCGATTGCTATTTATAATTTTTAGAAACCTCTAAGTCAAATTCAAAATTTTTATTAACTTATAAATATTTTCTATCCTTTTTGCTGCTACTCAGGAGAGATCTCCCTAATTCGAAAAATGTCCTTGATGGAAATGGGGATCTGTAATATTATTAAAGGAAATGGTATTCTTCATTTCCTTCGGCATTAAGGAAAGTGGCTGTGGGATTTTAATTAGTTCAAAAAAGGAAATGAAAACTTCCACATCTTTTTGGTACCTATATTCTCTAAAATTTAAGACCCTTTCTCTTGGGAGGGTTGATCGTCCGCGGAGTTATCCGGCGATACCCCCAAAGCTCAACAATGGAACATCTTTTTCAAGAATAGCTAAGTCTTAAATAAAATAGGAGAATCGAATGGCCGATTTTCGCCTTAAGGTCTTTATTACAGTAGCTGAACTCCAGAGTTTCACTAAGGCAGGGGAGGTTTTATACATCACCCAGCCAGCTGTTTCGTTTCAAATTAAATCTCTTGAAGAAGAATTTGGAGTTAGGTTATTTAATCGGGAACAGAATAAAGTGGTTCTAACAGATATTGGAAAAGTCCTTTATAATTATGCGAAGGAGATTTTCAAAATTTATGAAGAGGCAAAAGAAGAAATCAGTAAGCTTACCAATTCTTTAAAAGGTAAACTCATCATTGGTGTGACATCAATCATTGGGAAATATTATCTTCCTGTGGTCATTGAAGCTTTTAAACAAAGATACCCTGATGTCGAAATCTTAGCTCAAATTTCAAATACCGAAAAGATCATAAAATCCTTACTTCAAAATACCTTGGATTTGTGTATTGTAAGCGAACCCTTATCATTATATGGAGATTCATTTCTTTATCTTCCCTATATTAAAGATAACTTGGTTTTGATTGTCCCTTCAAACCATCGATGGGTAAGTAGAAGATCTATTCCTTTTGAAGAGTTACTGGAAGAACCTTTTATTATTCGTGAAGAAGGATCTGGCACGAGGGATATTATTGAGCAATATCTTCGAGAAAAAGGGAAAGGGCTTGAAGATCTTAATATAATTATGGCTCTAGGAAGTACAGAAGCTATTAAAGGTGCTGTGGATAGTGGTGTAGGGGTTTCCATTCTATCAAAATGTGCGATTAAGATAGAATTAAAAATAGGCTCGATAAAGATAGTGAAGATTGAGGGTATGGAGATGTTTCAAAATTTTATCATTGTCTATCCTAAGAAGTTTCAGAAGTTGAACTCAGAGAGATTTTTCAATTTTATCCAAGAATTTAAGCCCTGCTAACCTCCTAAAACCTTTTCTCCCAAAAGCACCTCTGTCTTAGCTTAATTTATTCCAATAGAATGGTAAGCCTTCAAAAGATTTTCATATGCCTGTTTCCTGACATCTTCGTAAAGATTGCCTCCATAGGAATCCATAGATACCTGTAAGGGGCCAAGATCTTCGACCTCAAAGACCCACATCGCTTCAGGCATACCTAATTCAAGCCAGTAGACAGCTTTAACCTCTTTGACCTTTTTCCCATAATAGGATGCTGCTCCTCCTACCGCTGAAAGATAGGCTGCCCCATATTCCTTTAAGGCTTGAGACACTTTTTCACCCATTCCCAACCCTTTACCTATCACTAACTTAACCCCCCACTCCCCTATGGCAACAGGCTCTTTTTCATTAAAGCGCTTGCTTGTAGTAGATCCAGCAGAAATTACTATCCATCTATCTTCAACCTTCTTTGTGATCGGACCACAGTGCCAGTGGACAGATCCTTTCAAATCCTCTGGGATTTTACCGCCTTTCCTTAAAATTTCTGAAATATAGTCATAGGCTCTATCTCTCCAGACATGGACTCTACCATTAATATAAACGACATCACCTATTTTTAATTTCCTAGCCTCCTCTTCTGAGACTGGAGTTTTCACCCTGTACTCGGTCATTTAAGTCACCTCTAAATCTGGATGCGTTAATCCTTCAAACCTTCCATTATTATATATTCTCCCCACAGCGAACCTACCAGTGGTCCAGCATCCTGGAGCTATGACGAGGGCTGGACTAATAGTATGGCAGCCTACGAGTTCGATGTGAACGGCCAGGGCCGTCGTGTCTCCGCCTAATGCGGCAGGGCCTATTCCAAGAGAGTTAATGGCCATCAAGAGTTCTTCCTCAAGCTGAGCAGCCATAGGGTCAGGACTTCTGGCTCCTGTCGGGTTACGGAGGGAGGCTTTTAAAGCTATGTGAGTGGCTATGGTCACGTTGGCTCCTATGCATATCCCGATCACATGAGGAGGACAGGCCCATCTTGAATGATAAATCACGTCTAAGATTCCTTTCTTGATGTTTTGAAGCCTTGGACCTGTAGAAGGGATCCTTACAATCGTTGTCGGGGCATCTTCTCCATCCCCTCTCGTAACGGCTGTAATTTCTATATAGTCTGCTCCTGGCTTGTAGTCATAGAAAACGTAAGGAATTCCCCAGCCCACATTGGTCCCTGGGTTGTAGCAGGTCAGGGGATGAACAACGTTTTCCCTCAAAGGAGTTTCTTTAGAAGCTTTTTCAGTCCCAAGTTTTAACGCCATCTGGATATCCCCTCTTACCTTAGCATATTCTCCTAAGGTTACAAAGTAGAGGGGTATGCCTGTGTCTTGGCATATAGGTCTGCCCTCCTCATTAGAGTATCTTATAGCCTCGAGCAACTTTTCAAGCCTTTTCCTGGCTCCAGAATGACTCTCTTTCTTTAAAGCTTCTTTAATGACCTTTACATAAGAATCTGGAAACCTTGTTGCAGCAGTCTTAAGTAGAAGGGCAGCAGCCTTAGAGATTAACTCTTGAGATATGAGACCGTCACTCATAACCATCAACCTTGTCTAAGCAAAGACATTGAGGCTATTAAGGCAACAATAACATGAAGGGATAAATTTCCCTTTAACGGTATCCGAGATTATTTTATCAAAATAGAAAATATACCATCAACCTATCCTTGTCAACCCCAAAAGATAGACCCCAAAAGATAAATTGAGACTGTTCAATAATGCAGATTTCATACTTTAATTACCGGACTAACCTTCCCGGTGGTTTTATAGCCAAAGATTATATCTTGGGTCAGAACAATATCATGCTCAATGACGTGCATAGTCACATT
>JASEIE010000168.1 GCA_030024065.1 Thermodesulfobacteriota bacterium | reverse complement strand
TAGTTAGAATTCTCTGGATTCCCGTTTTCACGGGAATGACGACTTTTTACGATTCTATCAATAATGGGTTTAAAAAAAATATGAAACAAACTATTTTGGGTTGTTCAATATTCCATTATTTCAACATTCCATAGACTTAATTAAGGACTTTATCGATGCAAACGACATTGAACGCTGATTTTGCTAAAACCATTCGAAAAGAGACTGGTGAGAATGTTTTTCTCTGCTATCAGTGTCAGAAATGTTCTTCGGGTTGTCCGGTGGCAGAGCATTTTGATCTCGCTCCCAATCAATTGATGCGGGCGATTCAATTTGGCCAAAAGGAGATGGTCCTCCATTCAACAACCATCTGGCTATGCGCCATGTGCGAAACCTGCGCCACCCGCTGTCCTCACGACATCAACATCACAAAGATTATGGATGCTTTAAAGATCATGGCTAAGAATGAGGGCATTGCACCCAAAGTCCCCGCTGTTTCTCTTTTCTATGAGGCTGCCCTGAGGGGGATAAAATGGTTTGGAAGAATGTATGAAGCCGGACTGATGGGCGAGATTTATCTTCGTCAGATGATATCTGGGCAACTTAACTATCAGCAGATTTGGAAGAATGATATGCCCCTGGCTCTGAAGATGTTCAAAGCAGGGAAGCTGAAACTCTTTCCAACTTTTGGAAAACCGAAGGTTAAGGGCAAGGCTTCAGAAAAGAAGGATGGGATTGCCTATTATCCAGGCTGTAGTCTTCATGGGACATCAAAAGAGTATGATCTCTCCACGCAAGCCGTATTCAATGCGCTCGGAGTCTCTCTTCACGAGCCGGAAGGATGGGGATGTTGTGGAACCACGCCTGCCCATTCCACAGACCATTACCTCTCAACGCTTCTCCCAATGAGAAATGTGGCCTTGATGAGGGAAGGAGGCTTTGAACATATCACCACGCCTTGCCCATCGTGCTTCCTTAGAATGCGTGTGGCCATAAAAGATATAGAAGAGGATGAAGGATTAAGAAAGAAGGTATTCCAGGAGATCCCGAATCTTTCGTCAAACGGGATGAAGGTTGAACACCTCCTGAATACCGTCACTGAAAAGATTGGTTTTCAACAGGTAGCCTCTAAGGTTCTTCAACCTCTTAAGGGGCTCAAGGTGGTCTGTTATTATGGCTGCATCATCACCCGGCCTCCAAAGATTACAGAGGTGAAGGATTATGAATATCCGACCAGTATGGATAAGTTGATGAATGTTCTTGGAATCACTTCGCTCGATTGGTCCTATAAAACACGATGCTGTGGGGTCTCTCTTGGAATCTCCCAACTCCCGATCGCCCTTGAGTTAAGCAGGAAGATTCTTAAGAATGCAAAGGGGGTTGGAGCGGAAGCCATCGTTGTGGCCTGCCCGCTTTGCCATGTCAATCTGGACGCCCGGCAGAAACAGATCGAGGAGGAGTTTAAAGAGCCGTTCAACCTTCCCATCATCTACTTCACCCAACTGATGGGACTGGCCTTCGGTTTAAAACCGGAGAGATTGGGCCTCGATAAACACTTCGTTGATCCCATTCCTACTTTAAAGAGGATAGAGGAAATATCTCTTTAGAAAAATCCAAAAAGGAGGTCAATATGATGAGCCATAAGAACATGACACTCATTCTGTTAGTGGTCCTTACAGTATGTGGAATTCTCTTTTCTGCCTATGGGCAGGAAAAACCTAAACAAGAGCAGGTTGGAATGACTATTGCCCGCCTCGTTGTTGGAACAGGAGTGGAAAAAGGAGAACCCGGTGGTGTTGCAGAGAAATTTCCTGCGACGATGGAGAAAGTTTATTGTTTTTTAGAGGCTAAAAACATTCCCAAAGATACGGAAATCTCATTTATCTGGCTCCACGGCCAGAAGGAGTTATTGAAAACGACCCTGCCGTTAAAGATGGGTCCGAAATGGAGGACCTACGCCCATAAGAATTTAAGAGGGTTAAAAGGTGATTGGAAAGTGGAAATTAAAGATGCGAACGGAAACCTTATTAAGGATGTGAAGTTCAAGGTTGAATAGATTAATTAGGGACACTTCCCATTTTTTTATTACTTTCTTAGCCCTCCGGTATTTCTTCTAAAAATATGGGAAGTGTCCCTAATTTTTTCGCATCAGATGATTCACTGTTTTTTCGAGGCCGTCGAGGGTGAATTCGAACATAGGAAAGATTTCCTGAATATGCAGAATGGTTCGTGTGTAAGGCCATTCCACAGCCGCAACAGGATTGAGCCAGGCAGAGTGGGGGAAGGTTTTGGCGATAAAATGGAGGCTCATATAGCTTGGCTTTCCTGATCTCTCTCCGACATAGATAGAGCCATCCGTGGACATGAGTTCGTAGGGAGCCATGCTCGCATCACCGATGATGAGGAACCTTGTCTCCGGATTAAGGCGAGCCAATTCATTCACGGGAAATGGTTTAGATCGTCTCTGAGGATCTTCCCAGAGATGGTCATAGATGGTGTTGTGAAAGTAAAAGGTTTTGAGATCTTTGAACTGGGCCCGGGCATAATTGAAAAGTGTCTGAACCAACGCAATATAGGGGTCCATTGACCATCCGCCATTATCGATCACCAGGATTACCTTGAGGCGGTCTTTAAGGCTTCGATCAAATACGATCTCTATCTCACCGCAATTCTTCATGGTCTCGTAAATGGTCTTTTCGATATTCACCCTATCCTTTGGACCATGGGGGACCATGTTTCTGAGTCTCTTCAGGGCTTCACCCATCTGCGATGAGGTGAAAGGACCGTCTACGGAATAATCGCGATACCTTCGCTCCATCGCCACTTTGACGGCCGATTTATTTCTGGAGACCCCTCCAACCCGCATTCCGCCAGGATGATATCCGGAATGTCCAACAGGAGAAGTTCCGCCTGTTCCAATCCATTTGCCCCCGCCATGATGAGCTTCGGTCTGTTCTTTTAAACGATCAAGAAAATACTGGATGAGTTCATCAGGAGTCAGTTTGGCCAGGTCTTCTTCTCTGACGCCGAGGAGGTCGGCTAACTCTTTAGGGTTTTTCAGCCATTCCTCCAGGAGGACACGGGTCATCTCCGAGAGTTCGAGTTCATCCGGCTCCTTTAGTTCCACACCCTGAAACCGATGGGCGAAGACCTGATCGTAGAGGTCAAAATACCTTTCGCTCTTCACGAGGATCGTGCGGGCAGCGGTGTAAAGATCGTCGATCGAATTGATCAGCCCCATGCCCAAGGCCTGCTGGAGCCTTAAGAAAGATGTGGGAGAGACCGGAATGCCCACTTTTTTCAATAAGTAGAAGAAATCAACAAACATATGTGTTTAATGGGAAAATAATTAGTTCGTTCAACGGTAACGGCAACGAGGCCCGTTTCGTTAATAAAAGGCTACGTTTATCGTCTTTTAATTCTTTTTACGTAACCGTTACCGAATTACGAAACGGGCTTCGTAACCGTAACCTTAACCGATTGACCTTTCACCAAACTGGCCTCCTCACCCTGACCCTTACCTGTCTCCATTATGCTCTGAAACGGCTGACCGCATTCTGGGCCACCACATAATCCGGGCTCTTCTTAAAGAGCACACCTAAATAAGGGACTTCCCCTTTGACCAGATCCTTCACCCGAAAATCAGGATCCGATCTCAACGCCCTGATCCAATTGATTAACTCTCTGGTCGCAGGCTTCTTCTCAATGCCATTGATCTCCCTGAGACGGTAAAATGTCCTGACAGCGCTTTCCAGCAAATCTTTGTCGATATCGAAGAAATGGACTTCAACGATCTTTCTCATCATGTCAGGCTCCGGAAAGGCGATGTGATGGAAATTGCATCGTCCCAGAAATGGGTCGGACAGGTCTTTTTTGGCATTGGAGGTAATGACAATGACCGGTCTATGTATTGCCCTGATGGTTTTATCGATCTCGATGATATCGAATTCCATCTGGTCTAACACATCCAGCATGTCGTCCTGGAAATCGGTATCCGCCTTATCGATCTCATCAATTAAAAGAACCACCCTCTCATCCGAGACGAAGGCCTGACCGATCTTACCCATTTTGATATATTCCTCGATATTGCTCACATCCCTTTTTGAGTCTCCGAAACGGCTATCGTTCAATCGGGTCAGGGTGTCATACTGATAGAGGGCATCGATCAGCTTCATGCTCGATTTGACATTCAGAACGATCAACCTCATGCCAAAAGCTTCCGAGATGGCATGGGCGAGCATGGTCTTGCCTGTTCCGGGTTCTCCTTTGAGGAGAAGGGGCATTTTTAGCGCTACACTGATGTTGACGATATTAGCCAGTTCCTCATCCAGCACATATTTTGAGGCACCAGCAAATTTTTCTGTTTTCGCCTTTTCATTCATCTCTTCACTCCTTCTTCCATCCCATTAGAATTAGTCCCAATATCTTAACCATTTTTTTTGATGTTTCAATAAGGGTTAATTGGGTGTTAATTGGGGAAGCTTCCCTTTCACCGGCTTATCACAGGCAGGAAGAAAGGGAGATGGGCTTTCTTGCATAAATAAAGGAAATCTGTTTAAATCTGGCTCTATGTTCTCTTCTGCCATGGACCGGCGCTGGTGGGTTGCCTTCAACATCTCCATTGGTATCTACATGTCAACGCTGGATGCCAGTATCGTGAATATTTCTTTGCCAACGGTCGTTCAGTCTTTGAATACTGATCTGAAGATGGTTGCCTGGGTGGTTATGGCCTATCTCATCGTCATCACAGGGAGCCTTCTTTTAATGGGAAGATTGGCCGATCTTTTTGGACAGAGAAGGGTCTATCTCTTCGGTTTACTCACCTTCACCCTGAGTTCAGTCCTCTGCGGTTTTTCCCCCTCCATCTATTTTCTCATCGGTTCAAGGGTGATCCAGGGCCTGGGCGCCTCAGCAACAATGGCCATCGGTCCTGCCATCATCACCTCTGCCTTCCCGGATAGGGACCGGGGTCGGGCGCTGGGACTGGTCGGTTCCGTTGTCTCTCTGGGGTTTGTGACCGGTCCACTTCTTGGGGGGGTTCTGGTGGAACATATCGGATGGCGATCGATCTTTTTCATCAATCTCCCGATCGGAGCGATCGGGATTTATCTCTCTTTAAAGATCCTGGAAAAGGGCAGGCCGGCAAGCAGGGTTAAGGTTGATCTTTTGGGAGCCTTTCTCCTTTTTTTCTTCCTGACCTCCCTTCTCCTTTTTCTCAATCGAGTAGGTCTTGAATGTCTGATACTCAGCCTTTTCTGTCTCGGTCTTTTTATCGTTGTGGAACTTCGATCCTCTTCTCCCTTAGTGGAACTTCATCTCTTCAAAAACCGACTCTTCATCTCCTCGCTCGGAGCAAGCCTCTTATCCTTCTGGATGAACGGCGCCCACACCTTTGTCATCCCATTCTTTCTCCAGAATATTTTAAAATTTTCACCATCGAAAGTGGGCCTGTTGATCTTTCCTGTCGCCCTTACCGTGATGGTGATGGCGCCTTTAGGGGGAAGGATTTCCGATCGGGTGGGAATAAAAATCCCGGCCACCCTGGGGTTATTCCTTACTTCCCTAACCATCTTCTCCTTTAGTTTTTTAAAGACCAATGTGACGGATCTGGACATTCTCTGGAGGCAGATTCTCCTTGGCATTGGAATCGGACTCTTCAATCCGGCCAATAACAGCGCAATCATCGGTTCTTTGCCCCGGGAGAGCATCGGTCTGGCCTCCAGTTTTTTGGCCCTTGCAAGAAATCTGGGAATCGTGATCGGGGTCGCCTTTGCGGAGATGGTGATTGCTTTCGGATTGCCTGCGAGCCAATTGGAGAAAGGAGGAAGTCCCCTTCTTGAAAGCATTCAGAATGTGTGGAAGCTTGCCCTCATCATTGGCCTGACCGCGATCCTCATCTCCTGGTCGAGGCGCCATCGTTCTAACCATCGTTCCAACCATTGACTTTTAAAGGTGTTTTTGTGACAATAATGTCCTGACGGAGAGTTTTATTTTATGAAACGTTCAGATGGAAGAGGACCGGAGGCTTTGAGGCCTGTTAAGATTACGAGAAATTATTTAAAACATGCGGAGGGATCGGTCCTCATTGAAATGGGAGAAACGAAAGTGATCTGTTCGGCCAGTGTGGAGGAGAGGGTTCCACCGTTTTTGCGAAATAAAGGTAAAGGGTGGGTTACGGCAGAGTATTCCATGATCCCTCGCTCCACCCATACTCGGACCTCCAGGGATTCGTTGACGGGTCGCGGGAGCGGTCGTGGGTTTGAGATTCAGAGATTGATCGGCCGGTCTCTGAGGTCTGTGGCCGATCTGAGTAGATTTGGGGAGAGGACCATCTGGATCGACTGTGATGTGATTCAAGCCGATGGGGGAACGAGGACAGCTTCGATCACAGGAGCCTATGTCGCCCTGGTGGATGCATTTCGAACGATGGTGAAAAGAGGAATGATAGAGGAAGTCCCTGTCAGAGACTCGGTCGCAGCCATCAGTGTGGGAAAGGTGGGAGGAAAGATACTACTCGATTTGAATTATGAGGAGGATTCCAGCGCTGAGGTCGATATGAATGTGGTCATGACCGGCGGTGGAAAGTTTGTCGAGATCCAGGGCACTGCGGAGGAGGCTGTTTTTACAAAGAAGGAGATGGATCAGTTGACGAAAATGGCTCAGAAGGGGATCAAGGATCTGACGGGAATTCAGAGAGAGTCTCTGGAGGAGAAAGGATAAAAAGTGAAGCTCCCCGTGCTTCCGCACGGGGCATTCTGCGAAGGCGGGTAAAAAACCTTTGGAAGTGATTGTCGCCACTCGAAACGAAGGAAAGGTTCGCGAAATCCGGAGGGCCTTGAAGGGATTAGGGCTCCGAATCCATGCCTTGAACAAATTTCAAAATGTCCCCGAGGTCAAAGAGGACGGAAAAAGTTTTTCAGAGAATGCTTTGAAGAAGGCCAGGTTCTATTCGAGGCGCTTCGGTAAATTGGCCGTTGCTGATGATTCCGGATTGGAAGTCGATGTGTTGAATGGATCACCCGGCATCTATTCTGCGAGATATGCGGGGAAGAGGGCATCGGACAAAGAAAACAGAAAGAAACTCCTCATAGAAATGGAGAACATTCCGATTTCCAAAAGAAGAGCGGGATTCCGGTGCGTTTTAGCAATGGTATCGCCGGAAGGAAGAGAAGCAGTGGTGGAGGGATCGTGCAGAGGGAGAATTGGATTGAAGGAGGTGGGGAGGAGAGGTTTCGGGTATGACCCTCTATTCATTCTTTTCCGATATGGGAAGACGATGGCCCAGCTTACCCTTGAAGAGAAAAACAGGGCGAGTCATAGGGGAAGGGCACTGAGGAAGTTGAGAAAAATAATACCCAAATTCCAAGCAACCTTTCATGACGGATGCGTCACCCACGCCTGCGTGCCGAAACGCCTGCCTGCAAGAAGCGTTTTGGCGAAGATAGGCACTTCGGCGTGCAGGTATGAACGATGAAAATATAATGAGGTCCCCTCCCCTCAATCCTCTCCCGCCAGGGGAGAGGAGGTATTTTTTACGCAATTTCAATTCCAAATAATTAATTTGGTAATTTAGTTATTGGTCATTATTTGGAGCTTGCCTGCCTGCGGTAGGCAGGGAATTTGATTATTGGAATTTGAAATGTCGGGGCGTAGCGCAGCCTGGTTAGCGCGCCTGCCTTGGGAGCAGGAGGTCGGCCGTTCAAATCGGCTCGCCCCGACCAAATTAGTTCGGAGTTCAGAGTAAAAACTGGAAAGTTTTTAGCCAACCATTTTTTAAAACCCCATATTCTTCAGTCCATTCCAATCTAATAATTACCAGTTTCTTTATCAATTTTGAACAAAATGTCAAAGAATTGAAAAAAATCGCACTTAATTGCGGTAAAATAGAAAAAAATAGCGAACTATAAAAATTTAGATAAAGAGGAAAATTCCTTATAGTTAAGAACTATTTAGGTAAAGTTATTTTCAAAATTCCAGATTTGGTACATTTTTTGCTCTATTTTGCTGATTACTATGGAAGAACGAGACAAGAAAAAGATTATTCTAATGCTTAGGTGGACGGCCATTATTGTCACCTCCTATCTCATCCTTCTTGGAAGGGGGAAGGTGGCTGATCCCAATCTAAGTTATCTTCTTATTTTAGGATATCTCATTTCCAATCTCATATTAACCTTTTGCCCCAGTTCGTGGTTTTCAAATCCAAGGTTCTTCTATCCACTGGTGATTGCAGATACCGGGATCGTCTCATTCGGAATGTATCTCTCAGAGAAGATGATCACCGATTTTTATCTGGTCTTTTTCCTGATCATCATCTTTGCCTCATTGAGTCGAAATTTTAAATTATTGATGTTCATCGGAGGCGCCACCGCCATCATCTATGGATTTCTCCTCTATTCCTGGGGGCTTTTGATTTCGGAAGAGGGCAGCAGTTATGCACTCCGCATTCCTTTTATTTTCATCATGACAGCCTTCTACGGCTACCTCGTTCAAACCTTAACCAGAGAGAAACGCAAGGAGCTCAGCATCTCGGAGGACAAATATCGAGGCCTATTTGAGAATGCGAACGAAGGGATTATCATCCTGAAAGACCCTTCCTTGCAGATTGTGGATGTGAATCGAGAGGCTGAGAAAACTATC
>JASEIE010000167.1:2146-8632 GCA_030024065.1 Thermodesulfobacteriota bacterium | reverse complement strand
CTGAAATGTAACCCCGCTGCAGAGCAGCGGGGCATTATTTCTAACGGGGTAAAAAGAAAGGGGGATTCGATGATCAAATTGGTGAAACAAGGCGTATATCTTTTAAAGGGACAATTGGTTTTGGAAGATACGGGTCAATTAGACCTGAACAATTTAAACAATAGCTTGTCCAGGGCTGGCCTGGGTCCTTTGTCTGAAGAGAACATTGATCAAGAGAGTGCAAGGGCGCGGACCATCTCTTCTCAAATACTCAACAGCCATGATCGCTCGAAAGATGGGCGTTATTTGAAACTGCAATTTGACGCCCTGGCGTCTCATGATATCACTTATGTGGGAATTGTCCAAACAGCGCGTGCCAGCGGGTTAAAAGAGTTTCCCGTGCCCTATGTCCTGACGAACTGTCATAATAGTCTTTGTGCGGTAGGTGGGACGATTAATGAAGATGACCACGTTTTCGGGCTCTCGGCTGCCCGCAAATTTGGCGGTATTTTTGTGCCGGCACATCAGGCAGTGATTCACCAGTATATGCGGGAAATGATGGCGGCCTGCGGCAATATGATTCTTGGATCAGACAGTCATACCCGCTATGGCGCTCTCGGTACAATGGGAATCGGCGAAGGCGGTGGGGAGATTGTGAAGCAGCTTTTGAAGAAGACTTATGAGGTGGCCTATCCGGAGGTGGTGGCAATATATCTGGAAGGGAGTCCGGTGCCGGGAGTTGGGCCGCAGGATGTGGCCCTTTCCATCATTCGGGCTCTATTTAAGGAAGGCTTTGTTAAGAATAAAGTCATGGAATTTGTGGGGCCGGGCGTATCCAATCTTACGGTTGATTTCCGTAATGGCATTGATGTGATGACAACGGAAACGACCTGTTTATCTTCCATATGGCGAACTGACGAAAAGGTCGCCGACTATTACAGGATTCACGGCCGCCCTGAGGCCTATCGGCGGCTTGAGCCAGGCGAGGTGAGTTATTACGATGGAATGGTGAGGGTGGATCTGAGCCGGATAGAGCCAATGATTGCCCTGCCATTCCATCCCAGCAATGTCTGGTCGATTTCCGAATTGAATCGTAATGGACTTGAGATTCTTCGGGAAGTTGAAACGGAGGGCAAAAAGCAACTGGAAAACCCGAATATCGAGTTTCGCCTGACCGACAAGCTGGTTAGCGGCCGGTTGAGGGTAGAACAGGGTGTTGTCGTCGGTTGTTCGGGAGGCACTTTTGAGAATATTGTGGCAATGGCCCAGCTTTTAGACGGTAAAAACATCGGAAGTGGGGAGTTTGCCTTAAGCGTGTATCCGGCCAGCCAACCCATATTTATTGAGTTGGTTAAGAACAGGTCCGTAGAAAAACTGATGATTGCCGGCGCCACGATTCGAACTGCTTTCTGTGGACCCTGCTTTGGCGCAGGAGACACCCCGGCCAATAACGCGCTCAGCCTTCGGCATGCAACACGGAACTTCCCGAACCGGGAGGGATCAAATCCTGCCGGCGGCCAATTGGTATCGGTAGCTTTAATGGACGCACGGTCGATTGCTGCTACTGCCATCAACGGCGGGATATTGACTCCGGCTACTGAGGTGCCTATCCCTGAGACATCAATGGCTTATCGCTTTGATAAACAGGTTTATGACAATCGAGTATATCAGGGTTTTGGTGATGCAAAACCGGATGAAGAATTAAAATTTGGCCCTAATATTGCCGATTGGCCTCCGATGCAGCCACTTCCAGAAAATCTACTGCTCAGAGTGGCTTCTGTCATCCATGATCCTGTGACCACTACAGATGAATTGATTCCGTCTGGCGAGACCTCATCTTACCGATCCAATCCAATGAAGCTGGCAGAGTATACCTTATCCAAGAAAGATCCTGCTTACGTTGGAAGGGCCAAAGCTATTCAAGAGATTGAATTGAAAAGGCAGCAGCTGTTAAGGTCAGGTAAATTAGACGATGAATTGGTCAGAGTCTTCTCGCAGGTTTTTAAAGAAAAGCAACAGAATACAGAAGAGATACGCGAATTATGGAAACAGACCGGGGTGGGTAGTGTCATATTTGCTCTTAAACCTGGCGACGGTTCTGCCCGAGAACAGGCGGCTTCTTGTCAGAAGGTTTTGGGAGGACAGGCAAATATTGCCATCGAATATGCCACCAAACGTTATAGAAGCAATTTGATCAATTGGGGAATGTTGCCTTTTACGATTGAATCGAAGGCACGAGGGATATTGGAGCCTGATGATTACATCTATATTCCGGGAATTCGAGAGGCCGTGGAAAAAGGGAAAACGCAGATTCAGTCGCAGGTCATTAAACCCCAAGGACAAACTCCGCTTTTGCTAAAATTGGAAAACTTATCAAAGGATGACCGGGACATCATCCTTGCCGGGTGTTTAACCAATTATTATGCTAATTGACACTCACATCTGCACTTTATCTCACTGGAATTCTATGTGATTCTGATTCTAACCAATTTCCGCCCTTAAGGGTGAGCCGATTTTTCTGTCAGCTACCTTGATCACAATATCCTGCAGTCCGATGGAGGGCATAAAAAAGGGGCTGGTATGCCCAGCCCCTCTGCTATTTTTACCCCGTTAGAAATAATGCCCCGCTGCTCTGCAGCGGGGTTATATTTTATGGAGCACTTTATAAAAGTGCTACCATTCAGATTAATTCCGGCGGGGTTTAATGCCCCGCCTGCGTGGCCGGAGCCACTTCGGCGCGGCGAAGGCCCGCTGGAATTTCTAACGGGGTTTACTGATAAAAGTTGCCCCCTTAAAATCCTTCCCTGCCTCCCCTGCCTACCGGCAGGCAGGCTTTGCCCTCCGGGTCAGAGACCAAAGGGAGGTGAAAGACATTCCCTTTTTGAAAAGGGGGGATTTAGCGTAATTCTGACTCCAATGCTGCAGCCTCTTTTCGTGCGGCAGAGATTTTCTCGGCAGCAGCTTTCTTTTTGGAGATACTCACCCGGTCAGCATCCACATATTCCACGGCTTTGACCTCGCAGAAGCGAACGCACTGGGGATCCCCGTCACAGAGATCGCATTTGAAATTCTTTCGGTCAATGACGTTAAAATTCATAGCGCCGAAGGGGCATACCGCCACGCAGGAACGGCAGCCAATGCATTTCGTTTGATTCACCATCACCCGGCTCAGTTTCTCATCCCGGGAAATGGCCTTCACAGGGCAGATGATCATACAGGGAGCGTCCTGACACTGCTGGCAGGACATGGGAATATAAAGCCCTTCTGTCTCCCATTTCATAACTTTTATCCGGCTTCGAGCAGCATTGGATACGCCATCATGGAAAACCGAGCATACAAGCTCACAAAGCCTGCACCCGGTGCACTTTTCATGATTGATTGCGAGTACTTTACCCATGGGTTCCATTAACTTTTCTCCTTTCGTTACCACGAATGCCTCGAATGGAAACGAATTGGGCGAATGTGGGTTCCATTCGTGTCATTCGCTATCATTCGTTTCAATATCTTCTGTTTTCTGTCGTTACGCTATGCGCTATGCCTGCCCGCCGAACAGGTTCTCTGGCAGGCGGGCCCTCTGCGCTATGCGTTTTCCATCACAGCAGGTGGGATGGTTCTTTGTCCAGGCCAAGCCGCTTGAGCGTTTCCGGCTCCGGAACGCCCTTCTGGTCAAGGCCTTTGTGTTTATAGAATTCATCAATCATCTTATTGAATTTTCCCCGATCGATCACCCTGCCGACGACATCGGGCGCACCCCTTCGGGTGGGCTCATCAAAGTAACGATGATTGAGCATATCGCCCTTTTTGAGGTCTTCTCTCTGCAACCCTTCGCGGAGGTTAAAGAGCCGCTCCATCATGTTACATCGCTCAGCAATGTCCCAGATTTCCAGGGGAGTAAACTCCATCCCGGTATTGTAGTAAAGCACCTTGGGCCAATCCTCGAAATTGGGAAGCGTCGCGCCCAGGAAGGTGGTGTGATACTTGCAGATGCCAAGGCAATCGACTGCCATATAACAGTTCTCATGCCAGAAGACCTGCCACGGCTTGCCAATGTATTCCGTATGTTCTGAACTCAATGGCCCATCGTAAGGCACCGGGCTACTGTAGATTTTTCTCATCACTTCCTGAGGTAAATGGTACAGGTCAATCGCCGGCCGGCTTCTTAAATGGTCTGAGCCACGGGAAGCAGTGGCAATATTAAGAGCAAGGCCGGGGGTTGCTCGCTCATCAGAGTGAAGGTTGCTCACCCCTTTTACCTGAATCAGGTAGTCAAAAGAATTTTTTCCGATGATTTCGGAAGCGATGATTCCTCCCTCGGCCAAGGTGTTACCCAGCCAGCCCTCTCTAAAGGCAATACGTCTTACCATCTCCAGGAGCGCCTCATCATTGCCAAACCGCAAATCCAAGCCATCGGTCTCCTTGCTGGTGAGGATCCCCAATTCATAGAGCTCCATTGCCCAGGAGATAATGCTTCCGATTTCAAGGTTGTCTACTCCCCACTGGTCAACCAAGTGATTCCCCACTAACAGGGTTTCCAGTTTATTGCAATCTGGTTCTCCGCAAAAAGCGCCCTGGGAAGTATACTCAGGACCCTCATCATAGGCTCCTGCATAGGGCCCGGTAGGAATTTTATACTGGGCCCGGCAATGGACCTGGCAACCGAAGCAACCGGCCATATGGTGGGGCCCCATCGTCTCTGTACAGACTTCATCAATCGATTCCGGCTCAATATCATCACAATAGAGCTGCTGGTTATACTGGAAATTTCTGCATCGGATCCCTCCCCAGGAGTTAGTGGCTCCCCAGATAAAGGGGGTGCCAAAAGTTCCCTGGGTCTGGTTAACCTTCGCGCTCGTGATTTGTTCAATAAACCGCTTATTATACTCGAGGGCTTCTTTCGGATGAGCGATTTTTATATCCATGGTGCCGCGGGCGGCAACAGCCTTCAGGTTTTTTGAGCCCATCACCGCTCCCATTCCGGTTCTTCCACCGGAATTTTTAATTCCAGTCATGACATTGGCATACCTTACCAGATTTTCACCCGCCTGACCTATAACCAGACTCTTGATATCCTCATCTCCCAGCTCTTCCTGGATCGCCCATTGAGTGTCGGTCGTGGTTTTACCCCAGAGGTGGCGAGCATCACGGGTCTCGATTTTGCCGTTGTGAATCCACAGGTAGACTGGCTTTTCTGCCTTCCCCTTGATGACGAGATGATGAAAGCCCGCCCATGCTAACTCGGGAGCAAAGAAACCTCCCATGTTACAGCTCCCCAGCATTCCCTGCAACGGGGATTTAGCCATCACATGGGTTCTGGCGGTTGCGGAAGCCAGGGTGGCGGTTAAAATTCCGCCGCTGACCATGAGCGTATTGTCAGGACCAAAGGGGTCGCATCCTTTCTTCGTGTGATTATAAAGCAAATAGGCATCCAGTCCCCGGCCTCCCAGGAATTTTCTCCGCACATCGAGCGGAATAGGCTTGATTTCTATTTTGCCTGTAGAGAGATCTATATACGCTATCTTCCTATTTAGGGCCATCTTTCTTTTCCTCCTTCATTTTTCTTTCGAGCGCCTCTTCCGCTATTCTTTTGTTTACATCCCATACCGGCCCCCTGATGCGGGGAAAACCATCTTTGACCCAAGCCAGGCGGTACTCCATCCCACAAACAGGACATTTCACATGGGTCGCCCGGGGTTCCGGCTGAAGCCTTCCCATGCAACTGGGATTATGGCACCTAACCTGGCCATAGGTACGGGTCTTACGCAGACTCTCAGCGGTTGAAAGTCCATCTTTCTCGTTTCCCATAACAACCTCCTTTCTCAAAGTAGAATGTGGAAAGTTGATGGTGGAGGATGGAGTAAGGTTCCTTCCCCTCATGTCTCAAGTTCACGATAGTGAACTTCTTAAACCCCTTCCAAAACCTCAACTCATTCAGATTATTAAACTACATTTATTTCTTTGTCAAGCGATATTTTTATCCTGCCATTTGAATAGTTCACAATAGTGAACCATCAAAAGGACCCGAATGTGGAATGTAGAGGAAGGAATTGCCATTAGAGTGAAGCTCCCCGTTCACAGGAAGGGGGTCCTACGGCATTTTCGTAAATTGTGAAAGTTTATACTTAAACTTTGGGCAGGACTTAAGCCCTGCCTTACATATTCCATCCGCCGGAAACTTCCACTTCGGCACCGGTCATAAAACTGGCTTCATCAGAGGCTAAGAAGGCAACCACATTGGCCACCTCCTCGGGTTGGCCAGCCCGCTTTAATGGAGTATTTTCAATGATGATATTTCGATATTTTTCGGCCATCTTAGACACAGTAGGGGTCAAGATAAAACCCGGCAAAACCACATTCACATTAATCTGATATTTACCCAGTTCTCTGGCGACACTCTTCGTCAAACCGATGATCCCCGCCTTGGCCGTACTGTAACTGATCTCTGAAACAGCTCCCCTCTTTCCCCAAACCGAAGAGAGATTGATGATCTTTCCGTAACTCTTTTCCATC
>JASEIE010000167.1:0-2141 GCA_030024065.1 Thermodesulfobacteriota bacterium | reverse complement strand
GCTCCCCTCTTTCCCCAAACCGAAGAGAGATTGATGATCTTTCCGTAACTCTTTTCCATCATGTGGGGAATAACCGCCTGGATGCAGTTCAAGGTCCCCTTCAGATGGGCTCCCAACACAGCATCCCAATCCTCCTCTTTCGTTTTCAAAAGATTTCCCGGCCGATCAAAGCCGGCATTATTGACCAGAATATCAATCCGTCCGAAGGCTGCTATAGCCTCTGCCATCATCTTATCGATCTGTTTCCTGTTTGCCACGTCCAGCGCAAAGAAAAGACATCTTCTGCCCAGAGCTTCGATCTCTTTTTGGGTCTGAACGCCGGTATCGGGATTCCATTCGACAACAACGATATCCGCCCCCTCTTGGGCCATCTTCAGGGCAATGCTTTTACCAATCCCCTGCCCCGCCCCAGTCACAATCGCTTTCTTATCTTTGAGTCTCATCTTTCCACCTTACGAAATTAAAATAGTGACATATCCCCCTTGTTACCCCTAACATATGGGCAAAATGTTTTCCAGAGAACCCCTAAATCCTTATTGGGGCCCGGATTCAAGCACTGACCTTTCCTGATGGGGGTTACATAGGCTGGAGACACCCACGTTCTCCCGAAGTGAGAGGGTTAACCATTAATGTGAACCCGTCCTCGATTTCACTCCTTCTTGAAAGATACGTTCAATAGTTTTAATTCGCGTCGAAGTTCTGCCTGAAGTTCTGCCTCTGTTGGCAGATGTAATTTATATCGACTGGCGAAGATCTTCTTCTGTTGCTCTCGCCCGAGGGTGTAACGGACGACAGCATCGTTCTTGTCCGTGCAGAGGATCAGCCCCAGCGTAGGGTTATCTCCCTTGGTCCGACGCTCCCGGTTGTAGTAATTGACGTACAACTGGAGTTGGCCTAAGTCCTGATGGGTGAGCTTGCCGACCTTGAGATCAATGAGTACGAAGCACTTAAGGATCGTATGATAAAACACCAGGTCGATATAGAAGTGATCACCGTCGAGTGTAATCCGCTCCTGCCGGGATACGAACGCGAAACCCTTCCCCAGTTCCAGTAGAAACGCCTGAAGATTATTGATTAGAGCCTCTTCCAGATCCGATTCTACAAGCTTCTGAGATGGGGGAAGGCCGAGGAATTCCATGACGACCGGATCCTTGAAGACATCGGTAGAGCGCTGTATCACTTGCCCCTTGGTGGCCAGTCTCAACAGGCCTTTCTTGTCCTTGCTCAAGGATAGACGTTCATAAAGCAGGCTGTTAATCTGCCGCTCCAGCTCTCGGGTCGACCAGTTGTTACGGATGGCCTCGATTTCATAGAACGCCCGGACCTCTGTTTTTTCGACGCGCAGCAACGTGCGATAGTGAGTCCAGGACAGATTCGGGTGAAGGTGGCCGGGTTGCCATGATTCGCTACTCAGTACGTAGGGAATCTTCCCCTCGGCAAATTCAATCCCAGATTTCGCACCCACTGCGTTCGAAATCTCGCGATCACCCGCTGTCGGAGAATTTAAAGAAATCGAACGCACTGCGTTCGATTTTTGCTCCTTCAGCAAAACAGGATATTCTAAGTAAAAGTTACGGCAGTATTCAAGATTCCTTACCGACCATCCCTTTTCATAATCTTTCGTCAGACGCGCGGACAAATCCTTGAGCAGTTCCTCCCCATATCCAGCCCGCTTCTTCCCTTTCTGCTCCTCCTCAACGATCTCCCGCCCGATCAGCCAATTGGCGACCACCTGTGCTGTGTTTACCGAACGTGCGGCCACTACCCTGGCCGATTCCAGAATCTGCCGGACACGCTTATATAAGTCCATCCTTCTCTTTCTCGGCATACTTAATGATTTTTTGTTCAAGGCTCCATTTCCTTACCGAAAAAAATGTTGACGAGATACCCATCTACCTGATGCAATCAAAACACACTTTCCAAACAGAAACACGTAAGCTCTTGAACCTTCCCCCAGCGTTCACACACTTTTGGTAAGGAGCACATCTCACACAAGATCAAAATCTGTTGTTTGGTCACTTCAAGCGTACCGGCTTGGTCGTGTTGTACCAGAACACCTGCAAGGCTCAATTTCAGGCCCGTGGCTAACGGCTACCCGAGCAGGCTTCTCGCCTACAAGGCTACCCCACATATCCGCACAC
>JASEIE010000166.1 GCA_030024065.1 Thermodesulfobacteriota bacterium | reverse complement strand
TTAAATGATAGGTATTTTGCTATTAGGACATTTGTCATTCATTTGACATTTGGATTTTGAAATTTGGGCTTAAGAACTTTGAAAGGGAGGAGTGAGATGTCCATCAAAACATTCGAGGAATATCTGAAGAGCTTGAGGAAACTGAAACCCACGGTCTATATGTTTGGCAAGAAAATAGAGAATGTGGTGGATCATCCCAGAATTCGTGCGGGGATCAATGCAACCGGGGCGACCTATGAACTTACACAACATGAGAAGTACAAAAATCTCATGACGACCGTGTCTCCCTTGACAGGAGAACCCATTAATCGATTTACCCTGCCTCCCCAATCGATCGAAGATCTGGTCATGAGGGTGAAGATCAACCGGACCCTGGGGGGATATGTGGGGACATGCCATCAGCGATGCACGGGGTTGGACTGTCTCTGCACCTTGTCGATTGTGACCTATGACATCGATAAAAAATATGGGACCCAATACTACAATCGTTTCAACGAATTCCTGAAATACATGCAGGCCAATGACCTGACCGCGAATGCCAGTGTGACTGACGTCAAAGGAGACCGCAATCTGGGCCCCCATGAACAGCCGGATAAGGATATGTACCTCCGCGTCGTCGACCAGACCAAAGAAGGGATCGTCGTCAGAGGGGCCAAGGCCCACCAGACCGGGTCGGTCAGTTGCCATGAGGTGATTGCTCTTCCAACGCGTGCGATGGGGAAGGGGGATGAGGATTATGCCCTGGCCTTTGCCATCCCTTCCGACACAAAGAATCTCATTCATGTGGTGGGAAGAAATTCGATGGACACCCGCGAGATCGAAGGAGTCGATTGCGGAAATATCCGGTACAGCAAGTACTGTCCAACCCTCATCTTTGATGAGGTGCTGGTGCCATGGGACCGGGTCTTCATGTTTAGAGAAGTTGAATTTGCAGGAGAGATGGTGAATCGCTTTTCTGCCTTTCACCGTCAATCTCATGGCGGCTGTAAATCGGGAAAGATCGATGCCATGACCGGCGCCGCCCTGATGATGATAGAATATAACGGAACATCAAAGGTGAGCCACCACAAGGAGAAGGTGATCAACATGATTCATATGGCGGAGACCCTTTATGGTTGTAGCCTGGCGGCCTCCTATGAGGGAAAGAAAGAACCTTCGGGGACCTATTTTATCGATCCGGTTTTGGCCAATGCCTCCAAGATTCATGAGGGGAAGGAGATGGCCGAAGCCACTCGCCTGATGATCGATATCGCCGGTGGTTTTGTGGCAGACCTGCCTTCTGACAGGGATTTCGAAAATCCTGAGATCGGTGAACTTTTGAAAAAATATTTAAAGGGCGCTACAGGTGTGCCGGTTGAGAAAAGGATCAAGATGCTCCGACTGGTTGAGAAGATGGCCATGGAGAGTGCGGACATGATCTCTGATATTCATGGCGGAGGTTCACCGGCAGCCCACCGGATCACAATATTCCGGGAGTCGGATATCGATTACAAGAAGAACTGCGCGAAACGCCTGGCCTGCATTGAGGATTAGGGAGGAAGGCCAGGAAGGAAGGCCATGATCATGGCTAAACAATTAAAGAAAGGAGGAGGAGAGATGAAGATGAAAAAGATGTTCACAGTGTTATGGATAGTGGGTTTGTGTGGGATTTTTCTGACGGCTTTTTTCCTTGTAAAACCTGTGGATGCCAAAGAAATTCGCGTTGCCACAGTTGCCCTTCCTGAAACAACCATCCATCAAAGCCTCGATAAATGGAAGGCAGTGATTGAGGAGCGTTTTGGCGGCAAGATCACCGTAAAAGTCATCGGCCGTGCAGTGATGGGAGGTGACCGCGAAATGATCGAAGGTTGCCGACTGGGTACCCTCGATGCAGGCATTGTAAGTGGTTCGGTCTTGGCCACTCTCATCCCCCAGTACTCTATGGTTGCCATGCCCTATCTTTTTAACAATCACGATGAGGTTAATGCCTTTCTGGATGGGGCTATTGGCCAGAAACTCTTCAAAATGCTGGAGGACAAAGGATTGGTGGGTCTCGGTTGGTCGACCTGGTCCTTCCGCGGCATCTGGAATAATGTCAGACCCATTACAAAGCCAAAAGACCTCAAAGGGCTGAAGATTCGTACCGTGGAAACGCCTCTGGATGTCTCCACCATGACCTATATGGGAGCCATTGGTACACCGATTGCTTGGAGTGAGTGTCTGATCGGCCTTAAGCAGGGGACCGTCGACGGAATTTCCACAACCTACGGTCTGGGCTACCATCTCAAGCTCTACGAACTTGCCAAATATGCCTCTCAGACAAATCATTACTATGAAACCGCTCCGCTCATCATGTCTAAAAAACTGTTCGATTCCTTCACTCCTGAAGAACAGAAGATGATCAAGGAGACTGCGGCGGAGGCCTTGCTCTGGGCAAGGAAGGAACAAGCCAAATTTGAGGACAAGGCCCAGGGACTGTTGGAGGAAAAGGGTGTGAAGGTGAATTCCTTGAGCCCAAAGGCGTTTGAGGAATTTAGAGAAAGGACCAAACCTGTTTATGAACAGTTCCGAATCAAGATTGGTGCGGAGTTTATGGATGAGGTGTTCGCCTTCATCAAGACGGTAAGAAAGAAATAGTCTGATCACCGATAACCTGGGACGGGATCACCTTTTCCGTCCCAGGATTTTGAGGTTCCCATGAAAATGATGGGGAAAATTGAAAAGGGATTCGACTTTTTCGAAAAGGTCCTCAGTCTCATTTTGCGGATATTCGTCGGCGCGACAGTCGCCATCATCTTCTATTCGGTCGTCATGCGTTATGTATTCCAGCGTCCCCCCTTCTGGGTCGAAGAGTTGAGCCGATTCATTTTTATCTGGATTATCATGCTTGGAGCGGTTCTGGTCACCCGAGAGCAGAGTCACATCGAGCTTGTACTCTTTGTTAATCTCCTCCCGAAAAAATGGAGGTTTGTTTTATCCATCTTTACCCGTCTCTTGATGGTTGTCTTCTGTTGGGTGATGGTCCAACAGGGGATTAAAATATATCCGATTGTCGCGGAGGCATCCTCCCCCACCTTTGGCCTCTCCATGGGCTGGTTGTATTTATCCATCCCAGTGGGAGGTCTGCTGATGGGGATCTGTATTTTGGAGAATATTATGAAATCCTTATTGAGACGAGGTCATTGATTTTCTTCGAGGAGCAATCCGTATGTTAATGGTCTATGCATTGGCCATTTTCCTTTTGCTCGTCTCGATGGGAGTGCCCATCTACTTCTCCTTTGGACTGACCGCCACCTTTGCCTGTATCATAGGAGGTCTTCCCTTACAGATCATCGCCCAGCGATTGATGATCGGGATGGACTCCTTCGTCCTTTTGGCCGTCCCAGGGTTCATCCTGGCAGGGGAAATTATGTGTCAGGGAGGGATTTCGAAGCGGATTGTCAATTTTTCAAATGCGGTGGTAGGCCATCTCAAGGGTGGCCTTACCATGGTGACCGTTTTGACAAGCATGATCATCGGCGGGATTGCAGGTTCGGCCGTGGCAGAGACGGCGGCCACCGCTTCGATCCTCATCCCCTCCCTCGAGAGAGAGAAATATCCAAAGGATTTTTCTGCTGCATTGGTTGGGTGCGCCGGACCGGTGGGCAATATCATTCCCCCGTCGATTCCTATGGTTGTTTACTCGATGGTCTCAGGTCTTTCCCTCCTCGAGCTTTTTCTGGCTGGTTACTTTCCAGGGATGATTATCGGATTCAGCCTGATGGGATATTGCTACCTGGTTTGCAAGAAGAGAGGTTACGGCCGATCCACGACCCGTTTTTCCAGCCGCAATCTCATCGGTGCCCTTAAGAGATCCATCCTCGCCGTCCTGATACCGGTCGTGATTGTTGGAGGTATTGTAACGGGTGTCTTCACCCCGACGGAATCCGCCATGATCGCCGTTATCTACTCATTGATTGTATCCATCCATATCTATAAGGAGATAACTTGGGCCAGTATGCCAAGTATACTGTTAACGACCGCCAAGACTTCAGCAAAACTGGTAATGATCATGGGCGCCGGTTCTGTCTTTTCCTACATTTCGATCAATGAGGGGATCCCCGAGCTCTTCAAAAGTTTTATTCTCGGCGTTTCGGATAACAAGTATGTCATTCTATTCATATTAAACATAATCTTTTTGTTTGCAGGTTTCCTTATCGACATCTTGGTGGCAACGATCATCTTCGTTCCGGTTTTAATCCCCTTGCAGCAGGCCCTGGGGCTTGATCCATTACACATTGCCATGGTCTTTATCATCAACCTGTCGATCGGGCTTTTGACCCCGCCCGTCGGTTACTCCCTTTATGTCTCATCGGCCATCTCCGGCGTGCCTGTGGAGAAGATTTCACGTCAAGCCATTCCTTTTGTGGCCATCATGTTCGCGATCCTGGGTCTGATGACGATCTTTCCACAACTGACAATATACTTTCCCAGATTATTTCGTTAGGAGAGGGAGAAGAAGGGCTCCAGAAATAAATAGGATGGAGGGATCAAATGTACTATGTGAAAGAAAAAGATATAGACGGAATTCAATTGCCGGGCAGGCTTTGGAAGAAATTGATCGGACCAGAAAATGGGGAATGTAAGAATATGATCTTTGGGATCGTCAGTTTCCCTCCAGGCAGTGATCCAGGGACTCATGTTCACACGAATGAGGAGGAGATCATCTATGTCCTTTCCGGTCGGGGAGAGACGAAGGTAGGAGGAAACACCTATCCTTTGGAACCCGGAGTGGGGGTTTTTACTGAACCTGGCATAGAGCACGGTGTCAAGACATTAGGGGACAAACCTTTAGTTTTGGTGAGCGTATTTAGTCCTCCGGTGAAGCCAGGTTCATATGATAAAAAATGAACGGGTATTAGATCCAGCAAGGAGGGAGATAAAATGGAACGAAGCAAATTGATGGAAGAAGTAAATGCCTACTTTACGGAATCAGACCACTGGAGGCGCCTCTGCGCAGCCCTGCAAGACCCTGATCCCGAAGGGACCCATATCCATGCCTATGTGGAGACATCGGTCCATCCCGCTTCTCTGGAAGCGATCATGAAAGGTTACTTCGCCAAGAAGGGCTGGCCCTCACGCAGAAAGATCGATCACATGGCCCCCAAGGCAGGCATGGGAAGTTTACACGGTGTTGAACCAAAGGGTAAACCTCACTTCGACTTTCAATGGTTCTTTAAGAAAGAGGTGGGTTTGAGGGCCTGTGATGGAGGGGAATCCGGCTGTAATCTCCTCGTCTGGAACCGGTGGTACATCAATCAATTCTATCGTCAGTTTCCATTCCGGAAAGTCGGGCCCAAAGAGAGGAAAGATTTGAAAACCTACTTCGAGTCGGATCATTTCTTGAAAGGCCTCGAATTTCCTATCATGCCCACCACCAACCATATGCACATCAACGTTCATACCAGTATCCATCCTAACAAGATCGCCACGTATGCTGAGGAGGCATTGGAGCGCGAAGGCATCAAGATCTATTATACCTGCCCCAATGTCTTTCTCGTCAGTGGCAAGTATCGAGGAAAACTTGTTTTCATGAGCAAAAAACCTGAGGTCGTCTTTGATCTCGGATGGCAGTTTGTCCCTGATGTGGTGATTGAACCGGCATGGGAAACCTGGATCTTTGAAGCCAATCCCGGGTATGATGTATGGACATCCGATATGCTCGCGGAAGTCATGAAAGCGGACTATGTCACGCTGGACAAGAAAGAGATCGACCAAATTCTCAAGGTCTGCCGCTAAGGGGAGAAGGCTTTGTATCAGTCGCTCATAGAGATTTTTGGAAAGGAAAGGGTTTCGAAGGAGGAGTTCGAGCTTCTCTGCTATTCGAGGGATGCAGGATCGCTCCCCCCGAAGTTGCCGGAATATGTGGTTATTCCCACTTCCAAGGACGAAATCCAACGAGTTCTGCAATTGGCCAGGAAGGAGAAGAAGCCTGTCATGGTGAGAGGCGCAGGATCGAGTATGTGCGGAGCTCCCATCCCCCTGGTCGATTCCTCCATTATGATGGATCTCACCCGAATGCGAAGGTTGATTGACTTGAACGAAGACTCCATGTCGATTTTGGTCGAGGCGGGGATCACTTGGACAGAGGTAATCGAATATCTGGAAAAGAGAGGGTGGGAGTTAGGATTGGAAGGGCCCTGGTCAGCTCCCTCTGCCACGGTCGGAGGATCAATCGCTGTGGCGGCGATCAGCATGGGAGCAGCACGATATGGAGGCCTTGGGTCTCAGATCCTCGGACTGGAAGTGATCTTTCCTGATGGAGAGATGATCCGTACGGGTACAGGGGCCAATCCGGTGAATCTGATGGTGGCAAGGGATTGTAATGGAATCGACATGGCAGGTCTCTTTATTGGCTCCCATGGTACTCTCGGAGTCATCACTGAAGTCGCCTTAAAGATCTATCCCCTTCATGAGGCAGAGGATTATTTTGCCTTCTCCTTTTCGAACTTAAATGATGCAATTGAGGGACTTCACGGCCTTGCGAGAAATAAGATTCCTTATGACACGCGGATGTTTGTCTCCCCTGTTCCCGAAGAAATCGGAGGCAAAGTGGGCATTGTCTCCATGCTCAAGGGGAGAAAAACGGAAGTCAATGAACTGGGTCAGTTGGGTCGAGAACTGATGAGAAAGGCTAACGGGAAGGAAGTTCCAGAATTCGGGAAAACCTACTATCAGGGGAGGTTTACCGCCCGCGCAGAGGCATTTGGAAAGGCAGGGCCTGGTTGGCTTGAGACAGCGGGATTTATTCCGATTAAAAGGTATCCTGAAGTGGCCGCGCCGATCCTAGATTACTTCGCCGCACGGAAGGTGGAGATTGAGAGGCTCAGGATCAAATGGACCTTGGGAGGCCTTCTGGAGACGAATGCCGTCAATATCCCCATGGCTCTCTTCTGTAACGAATCGAATTGGGAGGCATGGAAAAAGATCCAGGATTATCTTTGGGAGTTGACCGACCTGATGTTCGGTCTTGGAGTGAGTCCCTATTGGATTGGTCATTTGAATCCCTATTGGAAGAGGAAGGTTGGGAATTTCTATCAGGTCTACGAGCGGATTAAGAAGAGCCTGGACCCTGATGGGATTCTCAACCCAGGAATTCTATGAAAAGAGAGCATATCGAACTGGAGCAGTATCAAGAAGAGATCTATCACTGTTTTCGTTGTGGGTTTTGCAGGGAATTGGTCCTTGGAGGAGCCCACCGAATTTGCCCCATCCGGGAAGAGTTGGGATTTGAGACAACTTATGCCAGAGGCCGAATCGGAGTGGCCCGAGCCCTTCTCGAAGAAAAGATCGACTATTCGGATCCTTTAGTGGAGAGGATCTATACCTGTTTGGGCTGTTATAATTGCAAAACCCACTGTCCAACAAAGGTGGATACCCCTTCGGTTGTTCGGGGGCAAAGGAATGAGATTTATCATCAGAGCCTTCGAAAATTCAAGGCCCTCGATGAAATCGATTCCAACATCGAAGCCTACAAAAATCCTTATGGGTTTGGCCAAAAAATAAGAAATCAATGGGCAGAAGGGCTCGATCTGCCAACAAGGGGCGAACTCCTCTATTTCCCAGGATGTGCCACTACTTACGACCGGCCTGAAATTGCCCAGTCCCTGGTCAGGATTCTAAAGAAGGCGGGTATCGAAGTCGCTTACCTGGGTGAGGAGGAGTGGTGTTGTGGAATCCCCGAACTTTGGAATGGAAATCTCCCTTTGGCCAGATTATTGATGGAAGAGAACGGCAGGAGAATGGAGGCCGCAGGGACAAAGATGATCCTCACCTCCTGTCCGGATTGTTATAACGTCTTTCACAAACATTATCCCCTGCTTCTTGGAAAGCAGCCCTTCCGCGTGTTCCATATCACCGAGTTTTTTCTCAATCTATTGAATGAAGGACGAATCGGTTTCCGGGGGGAGATTAAAAAAAGGATCACCTACCACGATCCCTGCCGACTGGGAAGGGAGGCCGGAATCTTTGAGGCACCGAGGGAAATCCTGAGGAGGATTCCTGGAATTGAATTGTTGGAGATGAAAAGAAACCGGGAACACTCCTGGTGTTGCGGGGGAGGAGGGGTGGTCAACCTGGTCTATCCCAAATTGAGCATCAAGATCGCCAAAGATCGAGTTCAGGAAGCCATTGAAACAGGGGCTGAAATGCTCGTCACCTGTTGTCCTCTTTGTTACAGGCAGTTTGACGCCAGGTTGTGGGAAAGAGAAATAGATTTAAAAGAATTGATCGTCCTGACTGCTGATGCCATGGGAATTGGGCCCGTTCATCCTACTTCTTCTTAATTTAATGATTTTCTCTGAAAATTCATATGAGATGGGAAGCCTTGGGAAATTTTCTTTCAGCCTCTCTGCTTTAATCATTTAAATAGAAAAATAATCGATCCATTTTTTTAGTCTGCCATCGCAGAAAGGGTAAAAGACATTTCACGACAGGATGACCGAGAAGAGGTGATCGCATGGAAAATAACAAGTCCCGGTTGATATCGTTTGCTGATTTAAAAAATTTTTGTAAGCAGGTTTATCAGAGGGTAGGAGTTCCGGATGATGAAGCCGATATTGTGGCAGACCTGCCTTCTGACAGGGATTTCGAAAATCCTGAGATCGGCGAACTTTTGAAAAAATATTTAAAGGGCGCTACGGGCGTACCGGTTGAGAAGAGGATCAAGATGCTCCGCCTCGTCG
>JASEIE010000165.1 GCA_030024065.1 Thermodesulfobacteriota bacterium | reverse complement strand
GATCCGTGAGCTGAGGGAGAATGTCCGTTATACGCCTGCCAAAAGCCATTATAAGGTTTACATCATCGACGAAGTCCACATGCTGACGCGGGAGGCTTTTAATGCCCTGTTGAAGACCCTGGAAGAACCTCCCGGCCATATCATCTTCATCTTTGCTACCACAGAACCCCATAAAATTCCTGCCACCATCCTCTCTCGATGTCAGCGATATGACTTCAAGAGAATTCCGTTAAGAGAAATCATCGAGAGCCTGAAAGGGATTGTCGAAAAAGAGGAGATTCAAATCAGTCAAAGGGGACTCCTGTTGATTGCCAGGGAATCAGAAGGGAGCATGAGGGATGCCCAGAGCCTTCTTGACCAGGTGATCTCTTATGGAGGGAAGAAGATACGGGATGAGGATATTACAGAAGTCCTCGGGCTTATCGACCAGAAGATTCTTTACGACACCATCGAGGCGATTGCCAACAGGGACGGAGAACAATCTGCCAAGATCGTGGACCAGATTTATCACTATGGGTACGACATTCAGCACTTCTGCAAGGAACTCCTCCATTATCTTCGCAACTTGATCCTCATCAAGGTGAGTGAACATCCGGGAGAATTGATCGAGTTGCCAGCCGAGGAGTTGGAAGGGTTAAAGAAGCAAGCGGAACGATTTCAATTCGATCAATTGAATCATCTCTTCAGCCTCCTCCTGAAAGGAGAGGAGGAAGTGGCCCAGTCTACCTTTCCCCGAACCATGCTGGAAATCACTTTGATCCGGATGGCTACCCTCCGCCCCATCCTTCCAATCGATGAGATTCTGAAAAGATTGGAAGGAATGGAAATAGCCGCTCCTGTCAGGGGAACAAAGGGGCTGGCGGAGGTTTTTCCATCGGGAAATATGATCCGTTCAAAACCTTCTCCCAGGGGAGGGGAGAATTTTCAAAAGAGCCCTGGAGAGAAGGTGAAGGACAAGGTTAGGGAGAAAGAAGATGCCTCCATGGGAGGGTACAAAGATGTGGAGCGATCTTCCGGCGAAGAGACAAAGGATTTAGAGATTTACCGGGAAGAGAGGACTTTAGAAGAATCGAGAGAGGTTTCCGAAGACGTATGGAGAGGGCTGGTCGGTTTTGCCCGAGCGAAGAATCCGATATTGGGTTCTTTCCTGGTTTTTGGGGACCCTATCCATATCAGTGACGAGAAGATCGAGATTGGTTTTGAGAAGGACTCCTTTCACTATGACAGAATACTTGAGAAGGGGAATCGGAGCCAGGTGGAGTCCATCTGCCAGGAGTACTTTAAGAAAAAAATAAGGGTGATCATATCACCGCTGGGTCTGGGGATGAGACTAGGGGAAACGGGTTTAAATAAAGAGCGGAATGGGCGAAATAAGTTGGAGGAGAGATTAATCAATAAGACAGAGGAGGGCGCCCTCATCCAGGAAGCCCTTCGTCTTTTCGATGGAAAGATTGTGGAGAAATGAGATAGGAGAAGGAGGAATCGATGACAAAAGGCTTTGGAAACATATTAAAACAAGCTCAACAGATGCATTCTAAGATTGCCCAGCTTCAGGAGGAGATGGCCGGGAAGACGGTGGAGGCCAGTTCCGGAGGGGGGATGGTTCACATCGTGATGAACGGAAAGCAGGAGGTTCTCTCCATCCGAATTGACCCGGAGGTGGTCAACAAAGAAGATATGGAGATGCTCCAGGATTTAATTACGGCATCAGTCAATGAAGCTATCCGAAAATCGCAGGAGATAATGACGGAGGAGATGAAGAAGATCACAGGGGGATTGAGTATCCCCGGGCTACTTTGACGAAAGGGAATTAGAAAGATGCCACTTTATGCCAAACCGATCGATCACCTAATTGAGGCCCTGTCGAAACTCCCGGGAATTGGCAAAAAGACGGCTTCGAGGTTGGTATTCCATATTTTACGATCCAGCCCATCAGAAGCCCAGGAACTAGCCAGCGCCATTTTAAACGTGAAGGAGAAGATCCGCCTCTGTTCCATCTGCTTCAATCTGACGGATGAGGAGCCCTGCTGGATCTGCCAGAATGGGCGGCGATCACAGGAGATTCTATGTGTGGTGGAAGGCCCCAACGACCTCATCGCCATCGAAAATACAGGTACTTTTAACGGGAGATACCATGTTTTGCATGGAGCCATTTCACCGTTAGAGGGAATCGACCCGGAGAACTTGAAGATTAAGGAGCTGATGGAGCGCCTGCAGAGGGGCGAAGTGATGGAGGTAGTACTTGCCACTAATCCGACGGTAGAGGGAGGGGCAACAGCTCTCTACCTCAACGGTTTAATCAAACCTTTAGGAATAAAAGTCACACGAATCGCTTACGGAATCCCAATGGGGGGTGAGATCGAGTATTCCGATGCGATGACCTTATCAAAGGCCCTTGAGGGGCGAAGAGATGTTTAAAAAGTTTCGCCATAATTTGTGAAATTATTATCTAAATTCCTTGACAGTACTAAGTTTATAGAATATAATTAAATCAAACAAGATTGGAATTCTGTGAAAAATCAATTAGTTAGAAATAGTTGCGCTTAAGGTTTTTAGTTCCGAAAGGGTTGCTATTTTTTAGCTGAAAGGAGAAAACTTGATGGCCGAAGACATGGCTATGACCACTGAGATTCGATTTCATGGACGCGGGGGGCAGGGGGCGGTTACAGCGGCCAAGTTCCTTGCTGAAACTGCCTTGAAAGAAGGCAAATGTTTTCAAGCTATGCCTGATTATGGAGGTGAAAGGATGGGGGCTCCTGTTCGGGCCTATACCCGGATTAGTCAAACACCTATCATTCCACACTGCCTGGTCACAGAACCTGATATCGTTGTGGTGCTCGACCCAACCCTTCTCAATTCCATCAATGTTACGGAGGGGATAAAAAAGAATGGTATTGTGGTTGTGAACACCCCTCTCTCTCCGGTTGAGATACGGCCCAAGCTGGGCTATACCAATGGAAAGGTGGCTACTGTTGACGCCACCAGGATTGCTCTTCACACCCTGGGAAGAAATATCCCCAATGTCCCCATGTTAGGGGCGTTGCTTAAGGTAACGGAAGTGGTGGATAAAAAAGAGTTACTCTCAATTATCAAATACAAACTGGGAGCCACCATGAAAGCAAGCGTGGTGGAGGCTAACACCAAGGCTTTCGAACAAGCTTATAATGAATGTCAGATAGGATAGGAGATGGAAAATGGCGGAAAAAGGCTGGAAAGAGCTACCCTTTAGGACGTTAGTGATTGAAGTTGGCAATACCGTTGATTATGAAACGGGGAGTTGGCGAGCTTTGTGTCCCAACATCGATTTGGATAAATGCACCCACTGCATGTTTTGCTGGCTTTTCTGCCCTGACGCAAGCATTATTGTTAAAGATTCTAAGGTGGTGGGCGTTGACCTGGAACACTGCAAGGGTTGTGGTATTTGTGCTGCCGAATGTCCCCGGCACGTTATCACAATGGTCGAGGAGGCTCAAGCCAAGAAGGAGGATGCATCATAATGGATAATGCTCGTGTAAAAGGTGTGATTAAGGCGTTGGAAGGCGATAATGCAGTGACCGAAGCCATGCGCCAGGTAAACCCTGATGTTGTCGCCGCTTATCCCATTACCCCCCAGACTGAAATCGTTATGACTTTCAGTGAGTTTGTCGCTGATGGGCTTGTGGATACCGAGTTAATTGCGGTTGAAAGCGAACATGCGGCAATGAGCGCTTGCATCGGCGCTGCTGCCGCGGGCGCGAGGGCCATGACCGCTACCTGCGGCCCTGGATTAGCTTTGATGTGGGAAATGCTCTGGATTGCTTCCTCTTGGCGTTTACCCATTATCATGGCTGTCGCTAACCGGGCTTTTAACTCCCCGTTGAATATTTTGTGCAGCCATGATGATGCCATGGGATCCCGGGATGCTGGCTGGATTCAGTTGTTTGCCGAAACCCAGCAAGAAGCCTACGATAATACTCTTCAAGCCGTACGCATTGCGGAGCATCCCGATGTTTTGCTCCCGGTGATGTCTTGCCTGGATGGTTTTGTCCTCAGCCACACTGTGGAGCCTGTGGAAGTTCTACCGGATGAAGCGGTGAAGAATTTTATCGGCAGCTACAAACCCCTCTATCCCATTATTGATGTGGACCACCCGGTTACACTCGGAGCTTGTGATTTTACCGATTACTATTTTGAACATAAGCGTCCTCAATGGGAAGCAATGGCCAAAGCCCCAAAGGTTATTCTGGATATTGGCGAGGAGTATGGGAGACTGACCGGTCGCTCGTATGGCCTGATTGATTCCTATCGGCTGGATGATGCTGATGTGGCCATTGTTATCCTGGGAGCGACCAGTGGCGCCACCCGGGTTGCAGTAGATAAAATGCGTAAGAACGGCATTAAAGCCGGAATGCTCAAGATACGCTGTTATCGCCCCTTTCCTGCTGAGGTTATTGCCGAAGCCCTGAAGGGTAAAAAGGCTGTCGCCATTTTGGAACGTGTTGCCTTTTTTGGCGCTGAAGCCAGCCCGGTCTTCCTTGAGGTGGCAACAGCCCTATACCTCCGGGGGATACAAACAAAACTGGTGAACTATACCTATGGCCTGGGTGGCCGTGATACTATCCCTGATCAAATTTGTTCTGTCTTTCAGGATTTAGTCAATATTGTGGAAACCGGGAAAGTCGAGCCTGTTTTCCGATACCTTGGATTGAGGGATTTCTAAAAGGGTCTTTAAAGGAGGATCACTGATGGGAGCCGATGTAAAGAAAATAAAGATAAATCTCAAGGAGCTCTGCAATCAAGAAGAAAGGTTGGCTCCTGGGCATCGTATGTGCGCCGGCTGCGCTGAGCCGATCGTTGTTCGCCAGGTGTTGCATGCCATCAAAGAGCCAGTGGTTGTTGTTTCGCCTACAGGCTGTTTGGAAGTGACCACGGGGGTATTCCCTTTTACTCCGTGGCGTGTTCCCTGGGTCCATAGCGCATTTGAAAACGCCGCTTCAACCGTTTCCGGTATTGAAACGGCCTACCGTTCCCTGGTAAAACAGGGGAAAGTAAAGGATAAAGGGGTTAAATTTGTTGTCTTCGCCGGGGATGGGGCCACTTACGATATCGGCTTTCAATGGCTGAGCGGCGCCCTGGAACGGGGGCATCGATTCTTATATGTGTGTCTTAATAATGAAGCTTATATGAACACCGGAATCCAGCGTAGCGGGGCCACTCCTAAGGGAACCTGGACGAGCACTTCTCCTGTGGGCAAAGCTATGACCGGGAAATCACAGCATCGCAAGGATATGACGGCTATCGTTGCCAGCCATAAAATCCCATATGTGGCTCAAATAGCGCCCCATGCCTGGCGCGACTTGATGACTAAAGTGAAAAAAGCTATTTCAGCCGATGGTCCATCTTTTCTCAATGCCCTTGTTCCCTGCACCCGGGGTTGGCGCTATATACCTGCCGAAACACTCAATCTATCGAAACTCGCTGTCGATACCTGTGTCTGGCCTCTTTATGAGGTGGATAAAGGCGTGTGGAGGTTGAACCATAAACCTTCTCCCCAAAAACCGCTCCTTGACTGGTTCAAGTCTCAAGGAAGGTTTGCCCACCTTCTGACACCCGAAAGCACCGCTCTGGCTGACGAGCTTCAGCAAGAAGTGGATCAGGAGTGGACGAAACTGGAGAAACTCTGCCAATGTTTTGGTGATTCACCGCTTCCTTGACCACTGTAAATACTTAGGCCATTAAGGTTGGAATCGGAGTAACAGAGGGGCCAGTGTTTTGGGTTGGGATGTCGATGCCAGAGGTTGAGCCCCCTTATTGTTCAATCGTCAGGTATTCAAATTACAAAACCTCATAAAATATAATACCTCAGATTTTATTGGACGGTTCTAAACCCTACCCTTCGAAGTTGAAATTCCTTTTCACTTGGTTTATATTATATTTAATGCCATAGGGGAGGGATGAAATATGGTCCATGTGAAGTGGGAGCCTTTCCGGGATCTTATGGCGATGCAAAACCGTATGACCCGCCTCTTCGATGAGACCCTTACACGGATCTTTAAGGAGGAAGTGCCAGGGAGCGTCTGGTCTCCTCCTGTGGATATTGTGGAGAGAGAGAATGAATTGATTCTGAAGGTCGACCTGCCGGAGATCAATGAAAGAGAAATCGATATTAAGGTTGAGGAGAATACGCTGATCATTCGTGGAGAGAGAAGGTTTAGCAAAGAGGTTCCGGGAGAAAATTATATCCAGATCGAAAGGCCTTATGGAAACTTCCGGCGAACTTTTACCCTTCCGAAAATGATCGAAAAGGAAGCGATTAAAGCCTCGCATAAGGACGGAGTGCTTCGGATTGTCCTCCCCAAGAAAAAGGAAGTTCATCCCAAACAGATTTCAGTGGAAACGAGTTAAATCCAATCCTAAACCCGGACCAAGTGAGGCCCTCTTCAGAGGGCTTTTTTTATTCGGCTCATCCGGCTTTTGCGTGGGAAATACTTTACCGATCACCCTGAGGTTCTCGAAGCCTGTAGTGAGCGTGTCGAACTGGGTGAATCATTGAACCATTCATGCTTCGACAAGCCTGTCCCGATCAAACCGTTCACCCTTCGACAGGCTCAGGGCGAACGGATTTGTTTACCTCGTTAGAAATAATGCCCCGCTGCTCTGCGGCGGGGTTAGGTTTTAGAATAATTCCGGCGGGGTTTAATGCCCCGCTGGAATTTCTAACGGGGTTTACTTCTTTGGGACCTTCTCCCAGTCCGCCAGAAACCGTTCAATACCAATATCGGTCAAGGGGTGTTTGACCAGCTGCTCAATGACCTTATAAGGGATGGTTGCCACATCCGCGCCAATAAGGGCTGCTTCCAGCACATGAATGGGATGCCGGATGCTTGAAACGATCACCTCAGACTCGAAATCATAATTATCAAAGATCGTTACGATCTGCTCCACCAGTTCCATCCCTGTCTGGGAGATATCATCCAGCCTTCCGATGAAAGGACTGATATAGGTTGAGCCTGCCTTGGCGGCCAGCAGGGCCTGTGTGGGCGAAAAGACGAGGGTCGTGTTCGTCTTGATTCCTTCCGGGATCAGAACCTTAATCGCCTTGAGACCCTCCGATGTCATCGGAATCTTCACTACGACATTGTCACCTATCTTGGAAAGGTTTCGAGCCTCTCGGATCATCTCTTCAGACTTCAAGCCCAGGACCTCAAGACTGATGGGGAGTCCCCGGATGATTCCGCAGATTTCTTCAATAAGGGATTTGAAATCTCTATTCTCTTTGGAGATCAAAGTGGGATTGGTGGTGACGCCATCGATCACTCCCATCTCGTAAGCCTTTTTGATCTCACCAGGGTTGGCCGTATCAATAAAAAACTTCATTGTCCCCCTCCTGTCAGGTAAAAAAGAGGTGGCAGGAATTTCTTCCCACCACCCGTAAAGTAAATTCGTCATCACTTTGAAGGGAGGTTATGGAATGACCCTGAATTCAACCCTTCTGTTCTTCGCCCGCCCCTCATTCGTTCGATTGTCTGCAACAGGTTTGGTCGATCCATAGCCCTTGACGACCATTCGATTATCCACAAGGCCAAATTTATCGATGAGGTACTTCTTGGCACTCAGGGCTCTCTTTTCAGAGAGCTTTTGGTTCACCTTCTCCGGTCCGCCTGAATCCGTATGTCCTCCGATTTCCACTTTGATTTGTGGATTTTCCTTCAGAATCGCCCCACTTCGATCCAGTGCTTTGGCTGCTGTTGGACTGATATTCGTTTTGTTGGGGTCGAAATAGATAGTGTCGAAAACCGGTGGGGCCACTGGTTTGGGTTGAACCACTTGTGGTACGGGCTTGGGTGGTACAGGCGGTGTGGGTGGTGCAGGTGTGGGCGGCGTTGGCAAAATAGGTGCTGGAGCGGGTGGTGCCGGTGCGGGTGCAGGTGGTTTAGGTGGTGCAGGTGCTGGGGCCGGAGGAGCAGGCGGTTTTTCACAGATCTTGATGGCTTCTAAGGATTTTTCTTTGGCAGTTTTAATGGATGCATCCAGATGCTCTATCTCTCTCCAGAAGTGTTTGATCTCATGGTCGGCGAAGGCAAGATAAGCCTCTGCTGTTGCATATTGGACAGGTGCGCATTTCTTTGCATTGGCAAGCGTGGCTTTCTGAAAGACGTCCTTTGCCTCATTGTAGGCCATCTTTGTCTCTTTACTTGCACATCCTGAGATAACCATTGCTCCCAGGATGAGAAGAATCCATATCATCCACCTCTTATTCATTTTAAAAATTCACCCCCTTCCATTGGCTACCCTATTTCTTTTTCACTTCAGCCAAACCCGCTTCCGCAGCGGACTTGGATCGATTTGCAAATCCTTTGGCCGATTTAAAATCGTTTTCTTGAAATTCTATTTTTGAAACCTCTAAGAATTTCTCTGCGCTGGTATACTCGTATGGAACCAGCTTCAGTCCTCCTCCTTCCTTCATCTCAGCAATCAACTTTTCAGCAGATTTGATCTCATTTCGGGCGTTAAAATAACAACACCCGGAGAGAGGAAGGGAGAAGAAGAGTATCATTAATATAAATGCGAAAATCCTCCTGTTCATAGATTCACCCCCTTTTGAGCTCTTTCCGATTTAAATGATAATGTTATTTAAATTAAAAATAGCGAACATGCCTTGGTTTGTCAACTATTTTTAACACTATTTTGTAATGCCTCAGTTATGGGTAATTATTGGTTATGGAGTTATTCCTTTTTCCCCGTAGCGTC
>JASEIE010000164.1 GCA_030024065.1 Thermodesulfobacteriota bacterium | reverse complement strand
AAACAGAAAGCAAAGGAGCTCAGGGCAAAAAGGGAAGAATTGTTACAGGAAAGAAATTTAAAGATGGCTGAGATTTTAAAAAAACGGATCAACCGGTTGAAGAAGATGACGAGGCGAGTCGCGTAATTTAAATTCGGAATTCGGATTTCGGAATTAAATTTGGCATTGAGCAATCTCCGTTTTTATATTAAACATTCCGCATTCCGCACTCCGCAATCCGAAATTTGATATGAAGCCTAAGGTTTCCATCATCATTCCCACTTATAATCGTTTGCCGATGTTGAAGGAGGCGGTCCACTCCGTTCTTACTCAGGATTTCGAGGATTTTGAACTGATCGTCGTCGATGATGGTTCAACCGATGAAACTGGGGAGGAGATGAAACAGTACGGGGGAAAGGTTCGAGTCCTTCGGCAAGATGAAAACCGAGGCGTGAGTGCTGCAAGAAACAGGGGTCTCCTGCTCGCCAGGGGGAAGTATATCGCCTTTCTGGATTCGGACGACCTCTGGGTAAAGGGGAAACTAAAAATTCAAGTCGCCTTTCTGGATGAGAACCCTCAATATCCTCTGTGCTATACCGACGAGATCTGGATTCGAAGGGGGAAGAAGGTCAACCCGATGGGAAAGCATGGTAAATATTCCGGCTGGATCTTTGAGAAGTGCCTTCCCCTCTGTATCATCAGTCCTTCCTCCGCCATGATGAGAAAGAACCTCTTTTCAAAAGTGGGTCTTTTTGATGAGGCGCTTCCGGTGTGTGAGGATTACGATTTCTGGCTCAGGGTTTCTGCCCGTTTCCCCGTTTTTTTCATCAGTCGAAAACTGATCATCAAACGAGGCGGACATCCGGACCAGCTCTCTAACCGATCATGGGGAAATGACCGCTACCGAGTGATTGCCCTGGAAAAGCTTCTTTCCGAACCCTATCTAAATACAGAAGAGAGAGGGAGGGTTCTCGAGGAGATGAAGAGAAAATGCCAGATCCTCCACAAGGGTTTCTTGAAAAGGGGAAATGAACTGGAAGCAAGGCGATACCAGGAGATCATGAGGCAGTATGGGATAGAGATCTATGACTCATTGCAAATTGTAAATTGCAAATTTCAAAATTAACATTTAATGATACTTTATATTTTGGATTTTACATTTTTCATTTTGCATTGATGCAGTTCACCAAGGGATGGTTGAAATGAAAGTGATCCAAAAGGTTCCTCTTCGCCAGATTGATTTGTCGGATGAAACCTTCTCCGTCAATTTCATGCCGGACCTTCAAAACCTTCGATCTTCGATCGAGGAGATAGGGTTAATTCAGCCCGTGCTCCTGATGGAGAAGTCAGATGGCTACCAGATTGTCTGTGGATTCAGAAGGATTTCCATATTAAATGAGTTGGGAGGTACTGAGGTCGAATCGAGACTTTTTGAAGGGAAAGAGAAGGATGATCTCCGACTATTTTCCATTTCACTCCACGAGAATCTGACGGCCAGAGGGTTTAATGCCGTTGAAAAGGCGATGGCCCTGGAAAAACTGGTTCACCATTTCGGCGTTGACCGGATCGATGCAATAAAGAAGTTTCTTCCCTTTTTCTCTCTCGAACCCAACGAGAAGATATTGGACACCTTCCTCTCCCTTGCCCGGATGGAGGATGAGGTGAAGCAGTATGTCTTGAAAGAAAAAGTTTCCCGGTCCAATATACGCATGTTATCGGCCTTCCCACCCGAAGACCGGACGGTCCTGGTTCGGTTGTTTTCCTTCCTGAAACTGGGTGAAAACCGCTTAAAGGAGATCCTCGGCCTGCTGGAGGAGATCTCCCGAAGGGATCGATGCGGGGTGAAAGAGATTGTCCGTCGGCCGGAGATGGATGCCGCCCTTTTTCAGAAGGAACTGACCCCTTCTCAGAAAACGGACCGTGTCAAAAAGATTCTAATGAACCTCCGACACCCGATGATGCGTCAAAAAGAGGAGGCCTTCGAGAGGAAGACAAAAGCGCTGAATTTGCCCCCCGGCGTATCGCTTCACCACTCCCCCTTTTTTGAGGGGAAGGGGTTGAACATTGGATTTCAATTTGAGACCTTAGAGGAATTACAGACCATCCTCTCCTCCTTATCTCTTCTGTCAGAGAAAAAGGAATTGAAAGAGATAATCAACAATCATTAAATTCGAAGCGCCTGCCTGCCACGGGCAGGGATTTCGGATTTTTCATTAGAAAGTCATGTTGCCCTTTCAAATTGAAAAAATCTATCTCGACGAGATAGCGGAGAAGGATGGGGTGACCCAAACGGTTTTAAAGAACCTTTCTCATATCCCGGTGGAAACTGTCGAAGACAAGAAAAGGCTGATTAAGCAGTTTCTCTCGATGCCGGATTCGATCGGGGTGGGGAAGAGGCATCTTTTCCTCACCCGGTTTTATGGAAGGAGTTTGAAACCCTGTCCGGGGACCTCCCGTCATATCTGCTGTGGGTACCATGTGATCAATGCCATCACCAATTGCCCGATGGATTGTTCCTATTGTGTCTTGCAGGGGTACCTCAATAATCCTCTCCTCACCCTTTATACCAACTGGGAAGATTTCCTCCAGGAGCTCGAAGTTTTTTTCTCTCATCATTCCCGCTTCCTCCCCCGAGTAGGAACAGGGGAGCTATCTGACAGTCTGGCTCTTGATTCGATTTTTCCCCTCTCCCGGAGGCTCATCCCCTTTTTTGCTCAAAAGGAATATGGGATCCTTGAATTGAAGACGAAATCGGCTGAAGTCGATCAGCTCCTCCATTTAAACCATCGGGGATGGACAGTCCTTTCCTGGTCGCTCAATCCCCCCCAAATCATCGAAGAAGAAGAGAAATGGACGGTTTCTTTAGAAGACCGGGTCAATGCAGCAGAGAGATGCCAGGGAAGGGGATATCCTCTGGGATTTCATTTCGACCCAATCATCCATTATGAAAATTGGGAAAAGGGCTACCAGGGGACCATCCATACCCTCTTCCGCCGGATCGATCCAAAACGGGTGATCTGGATCAGCCTGGGAGGATTCAGGTATCCACCCCATCTCAAGGCCATTGCAAAGGAACGATTCCCGGATACCCGGGTCTTTTTAGGAGAGTTGTTCCCCGGGAGGGATGGTAAGTTCCGTTATTTTAAGGACATCCGGGTTCAGATGTATCGTCAAATCGTAAAATGGTTGAGGGAGGTGAGCCCCGATCTTTTTATTTACCTGTGCATGGAGAGCCGGGAGGTCTGGGAGAAGGTGTTCGGATGGGCACCGCGAAACAGCCATCATTTGGATCAGCTATTCGAGGATCGGGTGCGGAAATTTCTATAAATCTATCTCGATCAATGAGGCGGCGATCGTTGCGGACAGAGGGATGACGGTTTGTCCTCCGGTTGGGTTTATTGATTTCATTGTTGAGATGGCCAAGGAAAATCTTCTGATTTTAAATATTAACTTGACTGTATGGCCTTTTTTGAAGATGATCTGCAAATAAAATTTTAAGAAGCGAGGGGAATATAGGAAAGGAAGGAGGTGGGTAAAAGAAAGGAGTATAAAGGAAATGATCTCCATAAACTGATACATCCGCCAGAGCTACCTCGGTTTATGAGTTTTGACTTCGGAGTTGAGAGCTTATTACAATAACTTTTTTCTCCGGACATCGATATTTTCAATATCCAACTGCCACTTAAGTTTATTCAAGAATTAAATCCATGACGCAGGGAAAGGGGGGACAGGATGGAGAAGAATGATGTGGTTGTGGTGAGTGCGGTCCGGACGCCATTCGGGAAATTCGGAGGGACCCTCAAAGATATTCCTTCCATTGAACTGGGGGCGATGGTTATTCGTGAGGTTCTTCAAAGGGTGAATATCAAGGGAGAGGAAGTGGGGGAGACGTATTATGGAGTCGCCGTTCCTGGTGAGGTGGGGCTTGAAACCGATGTCCCTGCAAGACAGGCGACCCTCAAAGCAGGAATGCCTGGGGACTCCATCTCCATTACCCTTGATCGTGCCTGCTGTTCATCCCTTGCTGCTGTGAGATTGGGTTACAGAGCTATCAAGGCCGGAGAGATCGAGGTCACTTTAGGCGTGGGCGCTGAAAATATGAGCCGGACCCCTCTTGTTGTTCCACCTTATGTACGCTGGGGAAGCCGGTTGGGTAGTATTGAGCTGTGGGATGGTCTATTTGGGCTGGGATATAAGGGATTCAACCCCGTCTCCGTCGATACCGGCGAGGTTGCCCTTGAGTATGGTATCAGCCGTGAGGATCAGGACCGATGGGCCTATGAAAGCCAGATGAAATATGCGAAGGCTTTTGCTGAAGGGAAATTCAAGATAGGCGAGGAGTTGATGCGGGTTGAGATTCCGCAGGGGAAAAGGCCTCCGATCATTTTAGAGCAGGATGAGTTTCCAAAGTCGGATACAACCCTTGAGAAACTCTCAAAACTCCCTCTCGTCTATGGAAGCCCCACGGTCACCGCAGGAAATGCTCCTGGCCTTGATACGGGCGCATCAGCCATTCTCATCATGAGCGAGAAGAAGGCCAGAGAGAAGGGCCTCAAGCCTTTGGCCAGGATCGTCTCCATGATAGCGACTGCCACCACTCCCAGGTTGATTGCGGCCATTCCGGGCTTTACCATCCAGAAGGTTCTTGAGAAAGCCAGGATCGGTCTCGATCAGATAGACCTGATCGAAGTGAACGAAGCCTTTGCGGCCATGCCGCTGGTCAGCGCAAAGATTTTAGCCAACGGCGATCCTGAAAAGATGAAATCGATTTTAGAGAAGACGAATGTAAACGGCGGGGCCATCGCCATCGGACATCCCGTGGGCGCAAGCGGAGCAAGGATCCTCCTGACTATGGTCTATGAATTGAGAAGAAGAGGAGGAGGAATCGGCGTAGCCTCCATCTGCGGAGGATTGGCCTAGGGAGAAGGAGCGATTGTCCAGGTTGATGGCGTATAGGTTACGTGTTATCTGCTGGTGCAGGCGGCATCACTTTATGGTGCGTTATTTCAAGATTCAAGGCCTTTTGGTTTTCTATAGCTCTCCTCAAGGCAATTCTTCATGGGGAATGATTTTTTCTAAATCGGCTACGAGAGGAGGGAGATCTTCCAAAACAGTATCCCACACGATATCAAGATTGATGTCAAAGTAACCGTGAATCAAACGGTTGCGCAATTCGATCATCTTCTTCCAAGGGATATGGGGGTGTTGTTCGCGAAAATCGGCCGAGACACAATTTGCCGCTTCCCCAACTATCTCCAAGAGGTGAACAAGCGAGATAGCCAGCATTTCTTCTCTATCCAAATCATCTCTCGTTCGGTTCTCAACAAAATGCAGTGCCTTGCGGGCGGCCTCCAAAATGTGAAGGGTACGAATGGTATCATCACGTTGCATATTGCACCACCGCCGTAGCTAATACACTCTGCCTGAAATGCCTGCTCAAATCTTCAGGTGTCCGGAGGTCTGCCTTTCGTCCCCCCAACAGAGCGGACAATTCATCCTCCATGTCAAACAGTCGGAAGAAACTTGGTACGTGGCCGGGCTCAAACTCGACCAGAACGTCCACATCACTGGTAGGTCCGAAGTCATCCCGCAGGACTGACCCAAATAGAGATAATTTCCGGATGTGATGTTTTTTACAAAATGATGCTATCTTTTCTTTAGGTAATTCTATGTGCGTTCTTTCGTCCATCACGCCTCCTTCACTATCGTTAGACATTTTTGTCGTCAGCATCACGCATACACTTATAATTATACCAGAATAAATGTCTCACCTCTATTATTATTTCCACAATCTATCATCTTTTCATATGAGCATAATTGCAGATAATGTTTCTGGTGCAAAGGAGGCCCGAAGAGTTTTGAGGTAAGTCTTTTGCACCATGTTAGCCGTCCGTTGCAGGCGGTAATTTGCATTTACACAGACATGACGTATTGTTCTATTGAGTCAACCTTCTTAATAAGCTCTTCAGGGCTCTTGTGGGTCTGGATATCTCTTTTGAGTTCTTCTAATTTATATTCAATATCCAGCTTCACTTTCTCCTCCAGAAATGAGCGTCTGAATTCCTCAGAAGAAAGCTGTCTCTTAAAGTATTTTTCTGCAATGCTCATTTTGCACCTCTCCATAATTTTCTGATAGATTTCGCTTTCTCAATCTCACGTTTCGGGGTCTTTTGTTCCTTTTTTACAAAACCATGCGAAAAAATAATCTGCTTCTCAGATTCGTAGAAATAAAAACTCCTCGAAATCCTGTTTTCAAAACTAACCCTCAGTTCAAATATACCGTCTTCCAGATGTTTGGATAAATTCTCTTTAGGCTGAATCCCGCTGTTCTTCAGCTCCAACAATTTTTCAATGTATGCAAATATTTTAGCACGTTCCTTGATGGATAGGCTATCTAAAAAATCTATCATTGGCACTTTACCGTTAATTTCGGCAAAGTCATAAGTAAATTCCATTCATACCTCAAAAGTTGAAAAGGGTATTTATCAATTTTAGCCATCCGTTGAAGGCAGTATTAAATAAGAATCGCCCCATTTTCTTCACGGCTCTTTATTGTGCTCATTTTTTCATATGTTTTTCAATGAAATCGGAAAAAAAGACTTCGGGATCGCCGATGTTCGCCCTGTGGTACTCGTAATATTGCACCCCCGTTTCAAGCAGAATCCACAGTATGCCTGTTAACGACCTCCGAAACCTCTCATCTTTTGGGTCCATTATTTGAACCACTCTCCAGTTCTCCTCATTAAGCCACATGTTTTGTTTAGCTATAGCCTTAGGGAACTCAGTGTATTCAATTTCCTCCCAGGACTTACCATCAAAGCGGTAGAACCAGAATGTTATCTTACTGAAATCGGTTTCTCTGTCAAATTCCACTATATACGGAATCCGCTCAATTTCATTGATGATTATCGGGATGAACCAGGTTTCTCGTGTGTATGGATTTCCATTCTTTATCCACTGTACTTTAGACATCTCGGTTCTGTCGAATTTGCGAGGAAAAACAAGAATGGATATAGGTGTGAAATATCGCTCTTGAACTTGCACATGCGTACCGTTATGGAACTCCAAGATTGATATCTTCATACTGCTCGGGTGCACAATGTATTTGTTCAGAAGTAGTGCAAGCCCATAAGAAAATAAAACACTTATGATTATCAAAATAACTCTGGTTTGCTTATTTTTCCCCTCTGTTTTCTTTAAAGAAAACTTGATTGCGAAATATAAAAAGGGGGTGGCAAAAATTAGGGTCATCAGATATGGTCTTGTAAATGAAGTATATAAAACTATGCATACAAGAACCATAACAACAGGCGAAACCAAAACACTTTTAATCACCCCAAAAAACGCATTTGTTTTTCTCAACGAAAACTTGATTGCGAAACATAAAAATACTATAGCAATAATTACAGATAGTAAAATCGCATACCCAAACCGCTCCCAACCCGCTGGATCGTGCGCATACGCAGGCAAGGGTGAACCCAAAATAGTTATCAAAAAAAGTAAAGGTAGGACGGTTTTATTTATTAACATTTTATTTCTCCTCTTTTTTTGACCTGCAATGAGCGGCTAATCTGGGTGTTACCGAGGTATTTCGGATATCCCGATTCTGGCGGTCTACTGAAAATCTCCTTCTCCATAACAATATTTGTCAGGAATGCCCCAGAATATGCATCCTCCCCCCTCACTCCAGGTTTAAACCATCCAGCGGTGAAAGAATTCCATCTGTATGGGGGAAACTCCAGTCTTTCTTGGCAGGATTCGATTTGCGGCCGTCAATGGTCTTAACCTTTGAGACAAGGAGAGGGTCATAAGGGAAGGAAACGATTGTCCGACCAGATGGATCATTTGAAACTTGAATTCTGGCCATCAGGCAACCCTATCCTTTATTGAAATTTAAGGCAGAAACATCCAAAATATGTGTTTTGATCTACAAATTACCATAACCATTGAGGATGTCAATTGTTTTTCGTGAGATTTCTGAAAAAGCCCAGAAATCTCTGATTACACACCTGCCTGCCGGTAGGCAGGGATTATGAAATGATTACAACGATTAGAAATGCATTCAAGGTAATGCTGAATAGGCAAGCAGGTGTGTTTACCCCGTTAGAAATAATGGACCGCTGGAATTTCTAACGGGGTTTATTAAAACCAAATAAGGTTTTTAGTTTTCAATTTCAGCGCCCTTGTTACATCGGAATTCAAAGCGATATTTTTAAAACCCTTCCATTTACTTCAAAAGAATCATAAATCCATTAACATCCTGAGATTATTGTATTTCCATGGTCATTTAGAGTTTTTCCCGCTTCATTATTGAAGACCTTTTCAATAACCTTTCTCAGAGCTTATTAATGAATTCAAAAAAATGACTTGACAAGGGATAGGGGGATATGATAGAAAACTAAAAACTGAATTAGTTTTCTGGTTAACATGGAATCGGAAAAAAGAGCTCAGATTCTAAGTTTTGCCAAAAAAAGGTTTGAACGGTTTGGCTTCAGTAAAACCACGGTTGACGAAATCGCCAAGGACGCCGGCATTTCGAAGCGAACCTTATACCAGGAATTTGAAAATAAAGAGAAGATTCTCGAAGAGCTTCTGATGTTTGAGGCTTTATCGGTTAGGAAAGCCATCTTGAACCAGATCGGTAAAGTCACTGAACCCGCAGAGAAACTCCAGACTTACATTCGATTGTCCAACAAGTATCTCGAACAAAATCCATTTATCGTCAATATCCTGAATGATGAATCGGGCTTCTTTTCCCCCTTTCTCAAGGAAAAGCCCCACATCATTGAGACAGGGATAGA
>JASEIE010000163.1 GCA_030024065.1 Thermodesulfobacteriota bacterium | reverse complement strand
CACCGAAGAACTGATTAAGCCGATTCCCAAACCCGCCCTTGAAGTGAAACGCATTTACTACAGAAACAACCCGATCCTCTGGGAGACAAGCGTGGGCAGACCCGTAGGGGACCAGCATATCCTCTATGCTTTTACGCGCAACGCAAGCTTGTGGACGGATCTGGTCAAGATGGAGATCCCGGGCATTAAGTCGGTCTACACCCTGCCGGAAGCGTCCGGACGCTTCATTGTGGTCGTCTCCGTAGAGCAGATGTATCCGGGTCATGCGGACCAGGTGGGGGCAGCGGTTATCGCAAGCAATACAGGAACGTACGGGATCAAGGGTGTGATCATCGTTGATGACGATATCGATGCAGACGATCTTCCGAGGGTGTGGTGGGCCCTCGGCACCCGCTACAATCCGGCACGGGGAACGCAGATTATCAACAGAGGCAGGTCGACGCCCCTCGATCCATCCCTCGGACCGGATGACAACAAGTTCATCACCTCGCGGATCATCATGGATGCGACGATACCTTTCGAATGGAAAGTCAAGCCCACAGAGATTAAGCTTTCGGAGAGCGTACTGGCCAAGGTGAAGGCCAGATGGAAAGAATATGGGTTTGAGGACTAAATCCAAAGGCTAAGGTTAAGGTCGAGGTTTAGAATTTCTTGACCTTAGCCCCAACCTCAACCTTTTATGTATATTTTTTTATGAGGAGAGGAATCGATGGCTTTCGAAAAGAATCTTGAAAAGACAAAAGAGAAGGCAAGAAAGGTGAAACTCTTTGCCCATGATGTCCATGGCGTTCTCACGCCGAATACCTTCTTCTGCGATATCGAAGGAAAACGGAAATATTCCTTCTGGCATATGGATGGGTTTGGCGCCCTTTCCCTTACTGCAAACGGTATCCAGATTGCCTTTCTGGACACAACCTCCATCGACGGGGAAGGTCTCTATCGTGCCCGTGAGCTGAAGCTCGACAAATTCTACTATAAGATCAAAGACAAGGTGGCAAAGCTTGAAGAGTTAAAAAAGGAATTGGGGATCAATGACGAGAATGTGGGCTATATCGGCTGTGAGATCACCGATCTAAAAATGATGAAGATGGCCGGATTTGCTGTGGCTACGGCCGATGCCATTGACGAAGTGAAGGAAATCGCAGATTACATAACCGTTGCTCCCGGAGGAAGAGGCCCCATTAGGGAAATCTGTGAATTCATTCTGCGAGCCATGGGGAGATGGGAAGAGTGGGTCGAGAAGGTGACAAAGATGGGATATAAGTGAATAAGTGAGAAAATGACCAAAGTTCAAAGTGCCTAAAGTGACTAAAGTTAAAAAGGATGGGGGAAAACATGGTGAACAGAGACATAGCCATTGAAAAAGCGAAGAAAGTCAAATTCGTGATTCTCGACATCCACGGGGTGCTGACGGATAACACCCTCTACTACACGGATGACGGGAAGAAATCAGAGTGTTTCTCCCTTCATGACCGTCTGGGCTGTAAGGCCCTGATAGAGGCCGGGATCGGGGTGGCCTTTCTCACAAGTAAGATTTCGAGGGCCGATGAGCAGGTCGGCCATATCTATGGCGTTCCCCCTGAAAGGCTCTGGGGGACTTCGGCCAAGATGACTAAGCTCGATGAGTTCGAGAAGGAGTCGGGCCTCACCGATGGGGACCTCTGCTACGTGGGAGATGAGATGATTGACCTGGGCGCCATGAAGCGGGTCGCGTTTTCGGCCGCCCCGTCGGATGCCTCTGCCGAAGCCAAGGAGGTTGCCGGTTTTGTGACCCGTGCCGGTGGCGGAAAAGGGGTGGTCCGAGAAGTTGCCGAACTGATTCTCAAAGCCCAAGGGAAATGGGAATCAGCTATACAAAAGCTCACTGAAGAAAACTGAAGTTTGAAAATGAAAGGAGGAAAGATCGAATGCCATACAAATTTTACAAGGACAACCGGGAATTTATAAAAGCCCTCGAGGCAAACAATGACCTGGTCACCATCGAACAAGAGGTTGACTGGGATCTTGAGATGGGCGCCATTGTGAGAAGGGTCTGTGAAAAGAAGTCAGCTGCCCCTTATTTCAAAAAGATAAAGGACTATCCTGGATTTGAGGCTTTCGGCGCTCCCCTATCCACCTACAAGAGACTGGCCATCTCGATGGGAATGAACCCTGATGCTTCGGTTTCGGAGATCTCTAATGAGTATGTGAAAAGAACAACAGGGAACCCGGTTGAACGCATCCTGGTTGACAAGAAGAAAGCCCCCTGCAAGGAGAACATCTGGCTGGACAAGGATGCGGACCTGCTAAAACTGCCAGGGCCCATGGTCCATGACGGGGATGGAGGAAGATATCTGGCAACCTGGCACTTTGTGGTTTCAAAAGACCCTGAGACCGGGTCTGTCAACTGGGGAATGTACCGTCAGATGGTTTTCGATGAAAAAACCATGGTCGGTCCAGTGCTTCCTTTCTCAGATATGGGAAAGATGTTCTACGGAAAGTATGTCCCCAAGAACAAACCCATGCCCTTTGCAACGGTCATTGGATGCGACCCTCTTTCAGGTGTTGCCGCCTGTGCACCCTCACCCATTCCTGAGGACCAGTTTACAGGTATGCTGATGGGAAAACCAGTAGAGCTGGTAAAATGCGAGACCTGCGATCTCGAAGTCCCTGCTCATGCGGAGATCATCATTGAAGGGGAAGTCCTTCCTGACATCAGGATCGAAGAAGCTCCCTTCGGTGAATACACAGGTTATCGAACCTCTCCGCGAGAACCCCGGACCGTCTACCGGGTTAAGGCCATTACCTTCCGGAATAACCCCATCTTAACGGTCTCCAACATGGGAGTCCCTACAGATGAGGGCCAGCTCCTCCGCTCCTTCTCGCTGGGACTGGAGATGCGAAAACTTCTGGAGAGCCAGGGCATTCCGATTACCGGGGTCTATATGCTTCCGGAATCAACGCATCACCTGGTTGTGGTTGGAGTGAAACCTGCCTACAGCGGTATAGCAAGCCAGATTGCCAACCTCGTCTTTGGAAGCAAGCTGAGCCCATGGTTCACTATGGTCGTGGTCGTGGATGATGAAACCGATATCTACAACAAGGATGATGTGATCCATGCCCTTTGCACGAAATGCCACCCGATCAGGGGGATCCGGAAATATGAACAGGCCCCTGGGACTCCACTTTACCCTTTTGCTGACCCCGAGGATAGGAAATGGAGCCGGGGAGCCCAGGTGCTCTTCGACTGCACCTTTCCTCTCGATTGGCCCAAGGCTTCCATTCCCATTAAAGTCTCTTTCAATAATGTCTACCCCAAGGATATTCAGGAAAAGGTTCTCAAAAACTGGAAATCCTATGGATTCAAAGATTGAGGAGGAATAACATGGCAAGAAAAGAGTATGATACGTTCATCTTAACGGAACTTTCGCAGGTTCACGAACACCAGGAGATGGAAATAATCGTTCGTGACCTCACACCAGTCGATCGCAGATATAAATACAGAGGTTCCTATGTTTCCGCAATGGTTTCAAAGTCCGAATCGAAATATCCAGACCTCCTCTGGGTCAGGCTGGGGAAAGGTCAGCTCCAGGAAAAACCCTGGTCGATTAAAATCATAAAAGAGGTGAATAAATTTAGTTAAAACCAGCCTTTTAAAATCCCTCCTAGCCTCCCTTTTCCAAAGGGAGGAGAAAAAACCCCCTTTTGAAGAAGAGGGTTTTTCAAGAGAGGAAAACAGTAGGGGTGGGAGCTGGGAGCCGCCCTAATGCTCCGGAGGAATCATCGTATGGCATTTTCAACGATCAAGGATTTTATAGAAGAGTTAAGGGACCAGGGGGATCTTCTATCCATCTCAACCCCTCTTGACCCAAAATTTGAAATCTCGACCATCCTCTCTGGGCTGGGGAAGAAAGAGTCTCCGGCCTTCCTCTTTGAGAAGGTCAGGGGATATAAACTTCCCGTGATCGGAAATCTCCTGGGAACAAAAAAGCGACTTTCCATGGCATTGGGGATTGATTCCGGACGATTTTTTGAAGGAGTTCTTTTAAAATTGGACAAGAGAATATCCCCGGTCCTCACTTCAGACCCATCTCCAAAAGAAGTTATTACAACAAGAGGGAAGATCGACCTTCTTAAACTCCTTCCTATCCTCACCCATTATGATAAAGATTCGGGGCCCTATATCACTTCCGGGCTCACCTCGGCCAGAGACCCTGAGAAAAGGTTTGTTGGGAGGGGACTCCATCGGATGGAGGTCAGGGGAGAGAACCGACTGGGCGTCTCTCTTCTCAATCCACCCCTTTCGGATATCTATGCCCGTTATAAAAAAGAGAATAAAAGAATGGATGTGGCCACGGTGATCGGAGCGGATCCCCTCGTCCTCATCTCTTCGATTCTCAAGGTACCCATCGGAACAGATAAACTTTCTCTCGCCGGCGGATTGAAAGGAGAGCCGATTCCCCTGATCAAAGCCAGGACCGTGGATATCGATATCCCGCAGGCAGAGATAACGATTGAAGGTTTTATCGATCCATCGGGCAAAGAGGAAGATGGTGTTCTTGGAGAGTCGAGCGGGTATTATATGGGCTTTCCGAAAAGCCCAACCATCCAGGTCACTGCCGTCACCTGCCGAAAAAACGCCCTTTACCATGCGATTGTTCCCTGGTCTCTCGAAGTGGACAACCTGCTCTACCTTGTCCATGGAATCGACTTCATCCCGAAGATGAAAAGAGAAATCCCCGCCATCCAGAAAGTCCATTTCATTCCAAAGACGTTTGGGGCCCACGTCGTGATGAGCATTGATACGGACAACAAAGGAGAAATCCGGAGGGCGCTAACGCTCGCCCTCTTCTTTACCAATGTCAAAAAAGCGATCGTAGTGGATGTGGATGTGGATCCCGAAGATGACCAGGAGGTCGAATGGGCCATTGCCACACGTTTTCAGGGAGACAGGGATTTGATCCTCATCCCTAACCTCAGAGGCCAACCGATTGATCCCTCATCGAAAGAAGGCTTTCTTACGACAAAACTGGGAATCGATGCCACCCGGCCTAAAAAAGAGGGGTTTGTAAAGGTCGATGTCCCTGAAAAGGTAAAGAAGAGGATGTCCCCTCTTTTAAAAAATCTGCAATGGAGAGGAAAAACATGAAGAGATTGATCGTAGGAATCTCAGGGGCGACAGGAGTCATTTACGGAATCAGGCTTCTCGAGGTTCTCTCCCGTTCGGATGTGGAAACCCATCTGATCATCACCGAAGCTGCCCGGAAGAACATTCTGATGGAAACCAACTGGAAAGTGGAGAAAGTAAAATCTCTCGCAAAGGTGGTCTATGATATGAATGATCTGGGAGCCGACATCTCGAGCGGTTCCTTCCAGTCGGAAGGGATGGTGGTCATCCCCTGCTCCATCAAAAGCCTCTCTGCCATCGCCAACTCCTTTAACGAAAATCTTCTGATCCGGGCTGCTGATGTAACCCTTAAAGAGAGGCGGAGACTGGTGGCCGTGGTGAGGGAAACGCCTCTTCATAAAGGTCATCTCGATTTAATGGTGAAACTTGCTGATCTGGGCGCCATCATCCTTCCACCCCTCCCTGCCTTCTACTTCTTTCCCAGGACGATTGACGATCTCATCAACCATACCGTGGGCAAGGTCCTCGACTCTTTCGGGATCAATCATCATCTCTTCAATCGGTGGGGGAGTCCCGCGGTGAAAAAGACTCTAAGAAAGAAAGGATTCAAGGATTAACCCGCCAACCCTTCCCCTCTCCCCATCGGGGAGAGGGGAAGCCTGCCTGCCGGTAGGCAGGGGTGAGGGGTCTATTGGAGCCATAAAATTAAGATACGAGGAAAAATCGCAGATGGAATCCGAGTCAGTTCAAATTTTACCCAGATCCCCTGGGTAAAAATACAGTTCATTTCAAAACTCTCCATTGATCCCTATCCCGGAACGCTCAATTTAGAGATCAATGACCCCGCTTCCCTCCAAACGTTCAATAAGCTTAAAACCAAGAAAGGGATTGAGATTCAACCCGAAGATCCCTCTTTTTGTATTGCCCAATGCTACCCCGTCCTCATCAATGGCCAAATAAGAGGGGCCATTGTCTTCCCTTTGGTTGAAGGCTATCCCGAAAATAAAATGGAGTTAATCGCCTCCCAGAATATAAAAAAAGCCCTTTCCTTAAAAGCAGGAGGGGATTTAGAAGTAGAAATTTTATAGAATGTAAAAGTCAATCCTTTGGCGTGAACCCTCGAATTGATATCGGGCTGAACGCTAAGCCGAAAACTCAGACTACCAGCCGCAGGCAGGGATTGACCCTGAGCGCACCCTTCTCCTGCTTGAGCGCAGTCGAAGGGTTTGCATCCTGTCCAATTTTCATTATCCTGCCAAATGAGTACTTCCTGTAAGTTTCGCTTCCCTAATTTTAGGGAAAAGTGTATATTACAATCGAAAATAGCCGATGAGGATCTCCACCAATTAATTTATTCTTAAATTGTTACGATTCTACGTAAGATTTATAAGGAGGTACAATTATGGAAAATTTGCTCTCTACTGTAAAGTCTGTAAGCCAGTTAATAGATGATTTTGAAAAAGGGCGGATTGCCGTTCCTGAAATCCAAAGAGATGTCGTTTGGAAATCAGACCAGGTTAAGCAATTGATCGATTCCATAAGCAATGGTTTTCCTTGTGGTTCGCTAATCTTATGGGAACCCAGAGAAAAGGACGCCAGTTTTGTCAAATCACTGGTACGACCGGAGAGGCTTGAGAAATTTAGTAACGCCTTACCAAGGTACTTTTTGCTCGATGGTCAACAGAGGTTAACCGCATTATCTTCAGTTATCCTTAAAAGAGATTTCCTAAAAGATCTTTTGAACGAATTAGAAGAGGACATGCCTTTCATTTATATAAATCTTAAGAAATTTCCAAACGAAATAGAAGCAACAGAGGCTCCAGCTGGCTATAATTTCCCGTGGGTACTTTACAATAGTTTGTTCGATGGTTCACTTAATAATTCTGCTGAATACCCAAAATTGGATGACGGAAAGAAGAAAAAGATAGAGCGGTACGTCCAAAACATTAGAGACTATATATTTCCTGTTCAAATAATAAGAGACCAGAATTATTCCACGGTTGCAGAGATCTTTACAAGAGTGAATTCACAGGGTACTCCATTGACTGGGGCTGAGATTCATTTGGCGAAAATTGTTCCTCATTGGCAAGGAATAACAAAGGAATTCAGAGATTATAGAAAGGAATTGAAGGAAAAATATTATGAATTGGATTTGACTTTCTTAATGAGGGTAATTACCGCCATAGAGTGTAACGTTCCACAGATTAAGAAACTTTCAGAAAAAATCGATAAAGATAAAACTTCCAAGGCCTCTCTAAACAGGACTTGGAAGAAGGTAAAAATATCCACCAACAAGTTGATTAGGATACTGAAGAACGAATTACATCTGGATAAATCAAAGTACGTCATTTCAAAAAATACTTTAGTGCCTTTGGTCTACTACATCGCATCTGAAAAAAAGAGCGCCGCAATCAACAGTATTAAGAAATTCTTTCTTTTAGCCCAACTTTCTGAGCATTATGGGGGCTCCGCTGATTCTACCTTACGCAAGGATTTCAAGGTTCTTGTGGAGGCCTCGAAGCCACGATTCGGTCTTTTGGAATTGGTTAACAACTTAAATCGGGAAACACGACAGTATTACCGTGGTCTTAAGATTAGAGGTACCGATATTGGGGGAATACCCTCAAAAAATGTTCTTCTTCTCTTAATGTATATACTTATGAGGAAAAAGGATGCCACTGACTGGGGGAGCGCACGCACACCCCTAGATGATATTGAGCCGAAAAATATTCAATTGCATCATATTTTCCCCTTTGATCTCATGATAAAGGATAGGAACGCTTGGAAAAGATCTGAAGATGAAGGGTATTCTTTGGCTGAATATAGGGCTGAGGTTAACGATATAGCAAATATTACTTTCTTATCAAGTTCCACAAATGCATCTCTAAGCAATATTCCGCCATCTCAGTATTTGTTCAATGAGACAACACGAGATATGCGAAAGGCCCATTTTATTCCTGAGGATAAGGAATTGTGGAAAACAGAAAATTTTATATACTTTCTTTCGGAACGCAGAACATTGATAGCAAAAGCAATAACTAAATTCCTAAGATGAATAGTTTTAACCTCCTTTCTTGAAGTGATAGAAAGATGCACCATTGATTTAGATCGTTAAACTGCGTTTCAAATAGAAATCATCAACCATTTAATGTAGGTTGAGAATCCCTCTTTGTGTGTACTTTTCATTTCCTTATTTTTGAAAACAGTATATATTACAATCAAAAATCAATAACGGGCATTTTCTACAGGGTCGTTATGGTTTGACAATTTGAGGATAATATGAGTGATAAAATTCAGTTCAAAGTTGGAAATAAATATGAAAATAGAAAAGGTCTATTTGAAGTTATTTCAATTAAAGGCGATTCTATGATTATTCAGTGGGAGAATGGAGAGAAAATTTCAACTGGCATAGAGTTTCAACAAAGAATAATTGAAGAGATGGAGAGAGAAAAACAGGAAAGTAATTCTAAAAAAATTTTAAACCCTAAGCAAACCCACAGAGGAACATCACATTTTGGGAAAATATTTAACGGGTTTAAAGAAAGTGATTTTAAAGGGAATGTAACGGGAACAAATTGGCGAAGCCGCAGTTGCCTTGGAGGAGCAGTTACTGAAAGATTGTATGCGAATAAATTTAGATTTAATTCATGGGCAATTTACAGAATGCCTACCATACAGTGGGATGATA
>JASEIE010000162.1 GCA_030024065.1 Thermodesulfobacteriota bacterium | reverse complement strand
GTTTTGCCCGATGCCCGTTATCAGCGATCTCGGGGTATCATTATGGGAGTCTTATATGCCTGACTCGACAAAAAGTCAACAGCCAAAACTCCTCGATCAAGTCCGACAGGTACTCCGTCTGCACCACTACTCCATTCACACCGAGCGATCCTACTTGGACTGGATCGTGCGGTTTGTTCGTTTCCACAGCATGCGGTCCCGTAAGCACCTCTTCCCCGCCGAAGCCAAGATCGAATCTTTCCTGACCAACCTCGCCGTAGCCGCAAACGTCGCTCCCGCCACCCAGAACCAGGCGATGAATGCCCTGGTCTTCCTTTACAAACGGCGTCCTCAACCATCCTCTGCAGGACAGCATCAATGCAGTTCGCGCCGATAAGAAGATCAACGTCCCCCAACAGGGCGGCCAGGGGGTGCCGAGTCCCTTGGACGATCTCGGCGTTTGATCTTCATCCTTCCCTGTCTGCCTAACAATTATTGAACTACAGGCTGTAATTTCTTAAAATCCTATACTTGATGGTCGATTTTGTCAAACAGATTATCGGAGGAAATAATTTGTTTGAATCATAATGTTATATTGCATATAATTATGCCCTCTCATTGATTATTAAGGACAATGACGGACAGAGAGGAACCCCGTGGGCATCACTCAAGACTTAGCAAAATATTGTAGCGAATTGAAATATTGTCAACTTCCTGACGAGGTGGTTGACCGGGTCAAATACCTCTTCCTCGATTTTATCGGGGTGGCCATTCGGGGGTCCAGATCTGAATCTTCAAAAAGCATGTATCGCTTTGTCAGGGAGATGGGTAAAGGAAACGGTGTGATCATCGGGACAAAGGACAAAGCCCCTCACCTCTATTCAGCCCTTGCCAATGGCACAGCCGGCCATGCGATTGAGATGGATGATGTGAATAATGAATCCTCTCTCCATCCGGGAGTGGTCGTTTATCCTACTGCCCTTGCCACAAGTGAAATGGCGGGCGCCTCCGGAAAGGATTTTATCGGAGCGGTGGTGTTAGGATATGAAGTGATGATTCGCCTGGGAAAAGCGATTGGGCCTGAGAACAGTTATCAGCGAGGATTCCATCCAACAGGCACCTGCGGAACCTTTGGAGCAAGCGTGACCGCTTCAAAGCTGTTGGATTTTAAGAGAGATAAAATGGTAAGCGCCATGGGAATCGCAGGGAGCCGGTTGTGCCTTTTGAGGGGGTCCAGCCTGAGAAGCTCTTGGAATGGCTGAACCTGATAACCGGGTGAGATCTGGGTTTTAAGGAGTTCATGCGAACGGGGGAGCGCATCTTTAATTTGAAACGTGCTTTCAATGTACGGCGGGGGATCAGCAGAAAAGATGATACGCTGCCGCCACGCATCCTGGTTCAAAAGCGCGGCGGGAAAGCCCCCACAGCGGAAAATTTGCCCCCTCTCGGGGAGATGCTCAACGAATACTATCAATATCGAGGGTGGGCCGAGGATGGGATCCCCACAAAGGAAAAATTGATAGGACTTGGCCTTGAAGAAATAGCGGAAAGTCTTTAGTCGGGAAATATTCATGGCATCAGTGGATTGAAGTGGGTTGTTGAACTTTTTGCCCTTCAGATATTGAGGGGGAAAACGCTAATGTGAAGATAGATACCGCTGGATGCAAGAGAACGTACCGGCTACTATCTGATTCTAGTGAACTCAACTTTCAGTTTTCCGGGCTCGCGGAGAAAGGTGGTATCCATGCGCAAATTATTAATTTTCGATTCCAGCAAGTGTACGGGCTGCCTCTTTTGTGAGATCAAGTGCACATTCAGGCACACAGGCATGTTTGGCACAAGTAAATCCATGATCAAAATTATTACCAATGAGAAAGAAATGCTTCAGGCCGCTATGGTCTGCCGTCATTGCCAAAGCCCTATTTGTATGGATCTTTGTCCAGTTAATGCCATCATCAAAAGCGAAGAAACAGGTTTGGTCAGTATAGATTCTGAAAAATGTATGGGTTGCGGAGTATGTTTGGAGTGTCCGCTGGGAGGTATCAGTATGGATGATGAAATGGGGCTCGCCCAAAATTGTGATTTATGTAATGGAAAGCCGGCATGTGTTAAATTCTGCCCTCAAGGCGCATTGCAGTATGTCTTGCCAGGAGAAGCGCGTCGGATCAAGACGGCTCCTATCCAACCAGTCTGAGGAGGGTGAAAGGAGAAAGGTTATGTCTTATGGCTATATGGACAGCATTTTACGCATTGATTTATCAGCAGGAAGCATAACCAAAGCGCCCTTGGATTCAAACCTGAAGCAAAAGTGTCTTGGCGGGATGGGCATGGGTAGCAAGATTCTGTATGATGAAGTCAAGCCGGGGGTTGACCCTTTGGGCCCGGATAACTTGCTGATATTTGCCACCGGCCCCTTAAGTGGAACCATGGCGCCTACTTCAGGTAGAATAGACATAACATTCAAATCACCGGCAACCGGTATGATCGGCACCAGCAATGCCGGCGGCTTCTGGGGGGCTGATCTGAAATTCGCAGGTTACGATTTGCTCATTGTGAGGGGGAAAGCCTCCCGGCCTGTCTATATCTGGATAGACGATGATATGATAGAGATTAGAGACGCTGAATATCTATGGGGGCGAGATACATTTGAAAGTGCTGATCTTATCAAAAAGGAATTGTCTGAATTTCATCCCGACCGGATTCGGGTTGCGGCCATCGGACCGGCCGGGGAAAATCTCGTTAAGTTTGCGTCCCTTACGATCGACTATCATCACAGCGCCTCCAAATGTGGAATCGGGGCTGTAATGGGGTCGAAAAACCTGAAGGCTGTAGCGGTAAGAGGCAGCAACCGAGTGGCTGTGGCGCAACCTGAAAAGTTTGAACAGGTGGTGAAAGACGCTATTGCAGCTACTTTCGGTATCCCTCAAGTTGAAGCAGGCGGTCCGATCGGTGTCGACAGAGACGGACACCTTTATAGCGGCGATCTGCCGGCCAAGAACTTCCAGGTAGGCATGGTGCCACACTGGATTAACCTGTGTACTGAGTTAGAGAAGAAGGTCGCTGAAAGAAAGCGCCATGCCTGTTACGCTTGCGACAGGCCCTGTTCGGGCATGCAAGTGAAGGCAGGCAAATATGCAGGTTTGTTGGCGGGAGATTTGCACAGCTCGTTGTATAGGGGGTGGGGGGGAACATGCTATATTGATAACTTGCCGGCGGTATACAAGTGTGTAGACATCTGTGAGCGGATGGGCCTGGACTATCATAGCAGCCAGGTGGTTATCGGCTTTGCCATGGAACTATACCAGAGAGGGATCATATCCAAAAAGGAAACAGGCGGCCTGGATCTGAAATGGGGTGATGAAGATGCTGTCATGGATTTGCTGCACAAGATCGCCCGGCGCGAGGGCTTTGGCGATATCCTGGCTGAGAGTTCATTTAAGGCGGCTCAGAAGATCGGCAAGGGGTCTGAAAAATACGCCATGCACATCGGTGGAATGAGCATGACACCGCATGAGCCCAGAATCGGGGTCGAACCCATTAATTTCGACCGCAGTTTTGTCCTGGGCTGTCTCACCTCTCCAAGAGGCGGCGACAATGTCAAGACCACCCATCTTGCCCCTCGCTACATGAGCCCTTACAAAATGAGGGGTGATAAATGGAAAGAAGGCATGGACGAGTGGGGCAGAGAATTTGTCAAGCATATCGATATCCCCGAGGATATCAAGAAACGGATGTATGGCGAGCCGCCCAAAATGGATCAACGAGCCTACGAAGGCAAGGCGTCGGCAATGGTCTTCTTTGAAGACTTGACTACGGCCTATAACATACTGGGCCTCTGTTTTCTACGAAGGCTGGGACCAACACTCAGTGCCAAACTATTGTCAGCCTGCACTGGAGAGGAGATCTCTGTAGATGAGCTGCTAAGAATTGGCCATCGCATCTTTGCCCTGATGTGGGCCTATAATGGAAGGGAAGGCAAAACCCTGAACGATCTGGACTTCCCAGAAAGGTTCTATACCGAACCTATCCCAGAGGGTCCTGCCAAAGGCTCCATACTTTCAAAGGAAGCAGTCAAGAAGACAATGGCTGAATGGTATGAATTGAGAGATTGGGACAAAAAAACGGGTCTGCCTACCAGAAGAAAACTGGAAGCGTTGGATTTAAAAGATGTCGCCGATGAATTGCAAAATCTAGGGATAATCGAGACCCAGGCCAAACAGGTGTGAAACCATTGCGGTATAACCGTTAGGGGCGCACCAACCTATTAGCAGAACCATGGGCGTGAACCCGCTAGATGCCTTTAAATTTTGAGGAAAATGCTGTTAGGGATCCTGAAGTCATGAATTTGGCAAAGAGGATCAAAATTAAGGTGGACCATACATTGAAAGGAAGGCCGTTAGCTCCCTCAACGATCAGGATAGAATTGAATAGGGGAGAGACCGTTACTGAGAAAATCGATGTTATGAAGGGACAGCCAGGAAACCCATTGACAAGAGAGGAACTATTACAGAAAATGAAGGGATTCCTCTCATATGCTGTTTTCAGCATTGATGAAAGAAAGTTTGAGGAACTCGTTACCGTAGTGGAAAATCTGGAGCAGTTGGATGATGTGTCTGGGTTAGCCAATCTTTTGCACCGAGACTATACACACCGTCATTAATCGCAACAGAGCACGTCATTTCTGCGAAAGTGGGAAACCGAGAAAACACTGGATTCCGGGTCAAGCCCGGAATGACAAACCGGATAAGATTTATGTCGTCATGTATAAAACGAGGAGGAATGAGAGATCAAAACCCAAAACCACTGGCAAGATGTATGATTGCCAGAGAAAGGAGATTCCGATGAAAAAAGGAACCCATTTTTTGTTGAAGATGCTGGCATTTACAATCATTGCAGGCATGGTCATTAGCGTTTCGGGCAAGGTAAAGGCCGCTGCTTACTACGAGCACAAGGTTATCTCTTTGATCGTTCCTTATGGACCCGGTGGTGGAACAGACGTTTGGGCACGGGTGGCATCAATTAACCTTGGCAGATTTGTCCCTGGGAATCCAACTATTGTGGTTCGAAATATTCCCGGTGGTGGATCTGTGACAGGTTCCAATATGGCATGGTCGGCTAAACCCAACGGTTTGACCTGTCTGGTCACTGGAGGAGGCGTTTTGATGAATAACATCCTGAGACCCAAAGGGGCCACCTACCGCTTGGAGAAAATGCATCCTATTGTGTCCTTGCCCACAGGGAATGTTTACTATGTCAAGCCCGGGATGATCAAAGAGCCCAAGGATATCATGACGGCAAAGGGTTTAGTTTGGGGCCATATGGTCGTGTCGACCGGAACCGCAGGTGGCTTTGTTTGGGCTATAGAGCTTTTGGGTTTCAAGCTTGAAAAGCTGGTACAAGGATATTCGGGTGGGGGAGAATCCAGGATGGCCTTTATCAGTGGCGAATCTAATTTCACCGGAGGGGACACAGCAGAGCACTTTACAGGTTGGAAACCCTTCATAGAAAAAGGCCAGGCTGTGCCCGTCTTCCAACAAGGGGTAATGGATGAAGGTGGAAACGTGGTGCGGGAATCCGGAGTTCCGGATCTTCCAACAGCGCCTGAGCTTTACGAGCAGATCTACGGGAAAAAGCCCTCCGGGAAAACTTGGGAGGCCTATAAGCTCTTTGCGGGAACCCGGTCATTTACCAAGACTGTTCTGCTGCCTGCAGATACACCCAAAGAGGTTGTAGAAATTCTCAGGAAGGCAGCCGAAGATATGGCCAAGGATCCAAAAGCGTTAAATGACACTGCGAAGGTGGCACCAGGGGCTTCGTACCTGACAGGTCCGAAGCTGGTTGGCATCTTCCCGTCTGCGGTGCAGGGCTCGCCGGATCTGGTAGAGTTCGTAAGGAAAGTGCTCGGTGAGAAGTATGGCATAGTCTTCGACTAAGGACTTTAAAATGGGTGCAAACCTTTGGGAATGGGGATGATCATTGAGGGGATCATAAAGGTGGAGTGTATGATTACATTTCCTAAGAAAGTTGTCATTGAAGAACAAGGCCTAAGGGACGGTTTGCAAAGTGAGAATATCTTTGTGCCAACCGAGAAGAAACTGGCGGTGATTGACGCCCTCTTAGACGCTGGTGTAAGACGGGTGCAGGTGACTTCATTTGTGAATCCAAAGCTCATTCCTCAGCTGGCCGATGCTGACCAGGTGTGTGCCAGCTTAAAGAAACGCGACGGTGTCGTTTACAGCGGACTGGTTTTGAACCCTAAGGGGATTGAAAGAGCCGCCCAGGCCGGACTGACCCATGTGGCGGCATCCATTTCTGCTAGTGATACTCATAGCCGCAAAAACGCCAATGCCTCGCTGGCGGAGGCCCGCCAGCGGTTCGCTGAAATGGTGAAGATTGGCAAGAACAATGGATTGACCGTTCGCGGTGGGCTACAATGCGTGTTCGGTTGCCGCTTTGAAGGCAAGATCGATCCCAACGTGGTTTTGGATATTGTCAAAGAACAGCTTGACCTGGGCATCGATGAGATTGCCCTGGCGGATTCCACCGGAATGGCAAATCCGCGTTCCATTCAGGAAATTTGTGAAAAAGTCCAGGCTCTTGCTAATGAAAGACCAATCATCCTTCACCTGCATGATACAGAGGGTAAAGGCCTGGCCAATGTCCTGGCGGCATTACAGGTTGGAGTGACTTACTTTGATACCGCATTCGGCGGCATGGGTGGCTGTCCTTTCATTAAAGGGGCTTCGGGCAACATTTCAACCGAAGACGTGGTGTTTATGCTGGCACAAATGGGGATTGACACTGGGATTGATGTGGATAAAATCGCTGCCATTAGTCGGTCTCTGGAAGATTTTTTTGACAAACGGTTTTCAGGTAAGATGCACCGTGTTTTGGAAAGGGATGATATTCGCATCATCCGCTAACCCTTGCGTTCCATGAGAATTGTTTTAAGGATGTCCCCTTTGGTTCGTATTAGATACCCTACTCTGACTTGGAGATACAGATTATAGTAAGGCTATATCTCAACTTATCTGTAGTTCAAATTCTCAAAAGTTTTTACACCCTGGACATACACGATTGGTCCATCCATTTCTGCAACTCTATCGGGCTCTGCAAGCAGAACCGCCACCACGCTATCGTGAGTTATGGGGGTATGATTGATATTCTTGGGAAAGTGAGTTAGGGATTAATTAAAGAGAAAGGCAATGACAATGACAAGCGGGTCTGGGAATTTTTATAGATACGTGGATAGAAGCTTTCTTTGCCTGTCTGTCGACAGGCAAGGTTGGGTATCCAACAGATATGCCCTGAGCACAGCCCTGAGAACTATGTTTGTATGGTGAAGGGGCTTTTCGATTTCTACCCAGAGAGGAGATATTCACAATGACCCCAGTGGGAAAAAAATTACCTTTGGAAGGTATCAGAGCACTCGCATTCACTCATGCAGTGATGGGACCAGCAGCCGGACTCATGCTGGCAGACCTCGGCGCAGAGGTTATCCTCATTGAACCGCCCACCGGCGACCCGACGCGGATTTTGCGGGGATTCGGCATTGGATACTTTTCTTTTTTTAATCGCAACAAAAAATGTTTAGCCGTTGATTTAAAAGCCCCTGAGGGCCGGAAAGTCATCCTGAAACTCGTTGAAACCGCGGACATCCTGTTGGAAAACTTCGGACCCGGCACCATGGACCGACTCGGATATGATTACGAAACCCTGTCCAAAATCAACCCTCGACTGATCTATTGCTCCCTGAAGGGCTTTCTGCCGGGACCCTATGAAAACCGTGTTGCCATGGATGAGGTGGTTCAGATCATGGGGGGCTTAGCCTACATGACCGGCCCCCCGGGCCAACCCTTGAGAGCCGGCACCTCCGTCGTCGATATCAACGGTGGTATGTTCGGTGTCATGGGGATTCTCGTGGCCCTGTACGACCGCGAACGTACCGGTAAGGGTACGTTCGTTACAAGTGCATTATTCGAAACCGTGGTTTTCCTCATGGGACAGCACATGGCCTATGCCGCGCTTACCAATGAACCGGTGCCGCCCATGCCTGCCCGGGTCAGCGCCTGGTCCGTTTACAAGCTTTTCGAGACCAAGGACGGGGAGCAGGTGTTTGTCGGCATCATCAGTGAAAAGCACTGGCAACAGTTCTGTGAGGCCTTTGGCCGGATGGACTGGTTCCAGGACGAGCGGTTAAAGACGAATAACAGTCGGATAGGGGAGCGGGAATGGTTCATACCCGAAGTTGAAAAAATGATTAAGAAATACACCAAACAGGAGATTATTGACATCTGTGATAAAGCCGGCATCTGTTTCGCCCCCATTGTTCGTCCGGAAGATCTCTTTGAGGATCCCCAGTTGAATCAGGGTAGCAGCACCTTGCTGGAGACTACGTTTCCCTCCGGTGTAAAAACCAAGATGCCGAGATTGCCATTCCAAGTCGGTGACTATGATTTCAAGAAGCGTAATGACCCTCCGGCAGTGATCGGGGCCAATACTAGTGAGATATTGAACTCCATCGGCTACACCTCCGGGCTAATAAATGAGCTTGCCGAAAAGAAGGTGATAGCGGTGGGGGACTGATTGAGCTGCAACAGCGGGCCCATTCCTTGCAGCTTGCTTCAAAAGATCTATGAGGTCGGTCGCCTGACTTGACCCAAATGTGAAGCTCCCCGCCCTCGGGGCGGAGTTTCCCGGCAATATAGTAGACTGAGGTTCAGGGGTTCCGAGCGTATTTTATCCTGATAAATGGGTTTCAGGAAAAAGGCCACAATGAACCATCATCCCCCAAACAAAAAGGATCTTATTCCACCCC
>JASEIE010000161.1 GCA_030024065.1 Thermodesulfobacteriota bacterium | reverse complement strand
GTGGATCGGGTGCTGGATGGAGAGATCGACGATTTCATGAAAGCCTATCTCCTGAACGCAGCTTAAATAAATCCAGCACCTTCCTGCGGGGTATTAAATGGAGCACTTCTTGGAAGTGCTACCATAAACCCTGCAGGAAGATTATCTTAAGCCATTCATCCCGCACTTTATTTAAAGTGCGGGATTCATCCCGCAGCAGAGTTGCGGGGTATTCTGGAAGGTGCTGGATAAAGATCATTGAAAAATGAGCAATGGGCAATGGTCAATTAACAATGTTAAAGAATTCAAGAGAAAAAGTTTTTTGGTTTTATTTTGCACTGTTAAATTTTAATTGATCATTTTACAATGATTAGTACTTGGAGGTATCCTGATGCCGGAGATCACTAAATTGATCCATAAATATCTTCGACATGACAAGAAGTTTCCGCATGTCTGGTGCCCTGGTTGCGGAATCGGGATCATGCTGGGTTCCCTTATCCGGGCAATCGACCGGATCGGTTATGAGAAGGATGAGGTTGTTCTGGTCTCGGGGATTGGGTGCTCGGGAAGGCTTCCGGTCTATGTCGATTTCAATACGCTCCATACCACTCACGGCCGGGCGTTGACGTTTGCCACAGGTATTAAATTGGCAAAGCCCAGCCTCAAGGTGATCGTCATCATGGGTGATGGAGATGCGGTTGCTATTGGAGGAAATCATTTCATTCATTCCGCTCGCAGGAACATTGACCTCACCGCCATCATCCTCAACAACAGCATCTACGGCATGACCGGAGGACAGAACTCCCCCACCACACCCTATGGGATGAAATCCACGACCACTATCTACTCCAATATCGAGCAGGATTTCAAGATTTCAGAACTGGCCGTCACAGCGGGAGCGGTCTTTGTCGGCAGGGGAACCGTCTACCATGCCAGACTGCTGGATGATCTGATGGAGAAGGCATTTTTAAAGAAGGGGTTCTCTGTGGTCGAGGTGATCTCCCACTGCCATACCCAGTATGGAAGGCAGAATCGTCTGGGTTCAGCCGTGGAGATGATGGAGTCGCAGAGGGATCATGCGGTCCCGGTGGAAAAAGGTCTCAAGATGAAGTCGGAGGAGCTCGAGGATAAGATCCTGATCGGCGTGTTGATTGACAAGGAGCTTCCGGTCTATCAGGATGAGTATGATAAGATTCGGAGCCGGGCAAAAACGACCATGGGGAGATAGAGATGGGTTCTCGACATGAGATACGATTGGGAGGTTCAGGAGGACAGGGGATCATCCTAATGGGGATTATCTTAGCCGAGGCGATCGGAATCTATGGTGGGAAATATGTAGCGCAGACTCAGAGCTACGGACCAGAGGCGAGGGGCGGGTCGAGCAAATCGGAGGTGATCGTAAGCGATGAGGAAATTGACTATCCCAAAGCGATGAAGCCTGATCTCCTTCTGGCGATGAATCAGAAGTCGTGTGATGACTTTTTCCATGACCTCAAACCCGAGGGCATCCTCATTGTGGATTCCACCTTTGTCACTCAGCTTCCGACTTCGAAGGCCTACCAGATTCCTTTCACGCGAATCGCCCGGGAAAAGTTCAAAAGAGAGGTCGTGGCCAATATCATTGCCCTGGGAGCTCTTTCTCAATTGACTCCAATCGTTTCTCCAAAGGCCATCGAAGCAGCGGTCTTAGCGAGGGTGCCCAAGGGTACGGAGAAGCTCAACAGGGATGCCTTAAAGGCCGGGATGGCCGCTGCCAAACGAGCCAAGGCAGAATGGATGAAGACCGAACCCTCTCCAGAGATTCCCAAAGAAGACCTGTTGGATTCCTACTGATTATTTAGAAATAAGAGTCTAACGGTAAGGGTAACGAGGCCCGCCCTGTACCATGATAGGTTCAGGGCCCGTATCGTTTATTAAAGGCTACGTTTGTCGTCTTTTAATTCTTTTTACGTAACCGTTACCGAATTACGAAACGCCTGCCTGCCGGTAGGCAGGGGCTTCGTCGCCGTAACCTTAACCCAAGCCACCGGAGTATTTTCATGATTCGAGGGTGGCTCTTCAGCCATGACCAATTAGATACAAAATATTAATTGGACGACTGTGAAAAGAAACCCCATCATCTACTCACTCACCAGAAAGATTGCCCAACTGGTCTTTTCCATTCTCTATAAGATTGAGATTGAGAACAAAGGGGGTTTTCCCGATCAGGGACCTATGATCATTCTTCCGAAACATCAGTACTGGACGGATATTCCCCTTGTGAGCCTTGCCTTCCATCCCCTGCTTTACTTCGTGGCCAAGAAGGAGCTCTTTGAATATCCCCTGATTCGACATTATCTCATCCTTGTGGGAGGCATTCCTGTGGACCGGCAGCAATCCATCCGGACCCTGGAATCTTTTAAGACTCTTCTCTCTCTATTGAGAGCCGGCGAGAAGATTGTCATCTTTCCGGAGGGAACCTATTTTCGAAACAGGGTGGGCTCGGGTAAAAGCCGGCTGCTAAGGATGATTTTAAAATTACAATCTGAGCTAAAACATCCGATCCCCTTTCTTCCCGTAGGTATTCGATACGGAGAAAGAAGAGGATGGAGAAGAAGAGTGGAAATATGTATCGGTCGCCCCTTTTATGCGGAGGAGGAATCGGAGGCTCCCTCCCTGACCCATCAGGTGATGGAGGAGATCAGCCGGCTCTGCCGTTTACCACAGTCCATTGCGGATTGCAGATTGCGGAATTCGGAATGAAAGTCTAAAGGATTTCTTAACCATTCCGCACTCCGCATTCCGAAATCTAAATTTGTCAAAGGGAGGCTCTATGCCAAGACGGGAAAAAGATCGGGTACTGGCTCGAAGAAGAAAGAGGAAAGAGGAGAGGAAGAAACTCCGCGCGAAGGGTCTTCTGCCGCCTCCTGCGCCGACCGGGGTGGTGAAAGAAGAGGCTGTGAAAGAGGTGGGGAAAAAGAAACCGGAGAAGGCCGCATCCAAAGGGACACCTAAAGAGGTATCCAGGGAGGTTACCGGGGGTTCAACTCCAGAAGGCTAACCTTCTAATCGCAAAGGGCATAGGGCATAGGGAAACCTCAATAGAAGGATAAAATACACTATGCTCTATGCCCTTTGCCCTTTTATTATTTGGATTTCATCGGTATAAAGTACGAGGTCCCCTTCTTCATCTGTTTGATCTCCCGGATGAGCTGAGCGAAGTCCTCTTTCCGGTTGACAAAATCGATCTCACTCGTATCGACCACCAGAAGGGGAGTCTGATCATAGTGGAAGAAGTAGTAATTGTAGGCTTCTGTCAGTGTTTTGAGATACTCTAAATCCGCATCCTTTTCATAGGAGATATTTCTCGACTTGACCCGATGAAGCAGGACCTCTGGTTTGGCCTGAAGGAAGATGACCAGATCCGGGGTGGGGATCTGCCCGTTGAGAAGTTGAAAGATCTGATCGTAGAGGGCAAGTTCTTGGTCATCCAAATTCAAGGAGGCGAATATCCGGTCCTTGGCGAAGAGATAATCACTCAGGGTGATCTGGTTGAAGAGGTCAAGCTGGGCAATCTCCCTCTGCTGCTGAAAACGGTTCAGCAAAAAGAAGATCTGGGTCTGAAAGGCATACTTTTTTCTATCTCGATAGAATTGGGGAAGGAAAGGATTCTCCTCCGCCTTTTCCAACACCAGTCGTGCATCAAACTCCTTTGCCAGAAGCCTGGTCAGACTCGTCTTTCCAACTCCGATTGGTCCCTCTATCACAATGAACTGGAACATAAGACTTTCAGCCCTTAACAGGATCAGGTTTGTCGTTAACTGTTAGCAGGCTGCTGAAAAACGTCCATCTGCAGCGTTGCCCTCATCCTTCGTTATTGCGGCGTACACCGAAGTACGCCTCACTCCTCATGATTTTGGGCGCCTTGCATCTGGCCATTTTTGAGCAGCCTTTAAAAAAGACTTTTCCGTTAACTGTTAGACGCAAGTCTATGGTTATCGTCATCACACCTTTTTGAGATTTCTGAAAAAGTCCGGAAATCTCTGAGGCGTGTGTAGTAGTTTTTCAGAGCTCTCTTTTTTAATCCTTGACAGGCTTTCATTTCAGTTTTATCTTTTTCATATTTAGCACAACCTTCTATGTCTTTGCCACAAAAATCTTTACCCCGTTAGAAATAGTGTCCCGCTCGGTTTCGAGTCCCGCTATAGCGGGACTGTAATTTCTAACGGGGTGAACCCGTCGAGGAGGAGAGACAATGCTGAGGAACAAACAGGTTGGATTTTTAGGGTCGGGCAATATGGGAGAAGCCCTCATCCATGGACTCCTTCATGGACATCTCTGTCGGCCGGATCAGATCCTTTGTTCGGATGCCAAGCCTGAAAGGCTGAAGGCTATCCGGGAAAAATACGGGGTGAGGGGGACCTCCCATAATACAGAGGTGGCGAAGCAATCCGATATCGTCATCCTCTCTGTGAAACCTCAGGTCATGAAACAAGTGGTCGAAGAGGTGGCTAAATATCTCGATCTCTCGAAACTGATCATCTCCATCGCAGCCGGGGTTCCACTCGATGCGATCGAATCGTGCGCCAGGAAAGAGCTGAAACTGATCCGGGTCATGCCCAATATCTGTGTTTCCGTCCGGGAAGGCGTCTCAGCCATTGCGGGAGGGAGGCATGCGTCCAAAGAAGATTTAATGATGGCGAAGACCATCTTCGATTCGGTGGGGAAATCAATCATCATTGAGGAATACCTTCTCGATGCCGTAACAGGATTGAGTGGGAGCGGACCTGCCTATATCTTCCTCATCATCGACGCCCTGGCGGATGCAGGGGTCAAGGTGGGGCTCTCCAGGGATGATGCCCTGATTTTAGCCTCCCAAACCGTTTTAGGCGCTGCCAAGATGTTGATCGAGACAGGCGAACATCCGGGGAAATTGAAAGATATGGTCACCTCACCGGGAGGGACAGCCATCGCAGGGCTCCACACCCTGGAACAGGGAGGGTTAAGAACGACGCTGATCAATGCCGTCGAAGTGGCCACCGAAAGGGCCAAGGCATTAGGCGAGATGATGAAGAACAATCTGGTCAATGAAAAATCTTGATTTAAACGAATGATGCGAATGATACCGAATTTGACGAATGTTATTCGTTTGAGGTTAAGGAGGAAGAACATGGCGAAACCAGAGATTGAATTTATCGATGTTGATACCGAGTATGGATGGAGGCCTGTGGAGGGAGACACTCTGGGTATCAAGGAGAAGATTCTCAGTCTGGATCCTGAAACCAAGTCTTACACCCGTCTATTGAAATTTCCTCCTGGAATAAGGACGGCCGAAGCCCTGGCTCACGATTTCTGGGAAGAAGTCTACATCGTCGAAGGCGAGCTTTATCATCCCAGGCATGGAAGACGGTTGTCGTGTGCTTACAGGGTGAAGGTGTTGAATGATTTGGGAGGTGAAAAAGGATGAAGGTTGCTTCCATCCAGATGAATATTGGAGATGAGGGCAAATCCGATCGGATTATGCGAGCAGAGAAACTATTGGACCAGGCAAAGGGGGCTGATCTCGTCATCCTCCCGGAGATCTGGAATATCGGTTATTTCTCCTTTGATCTTTATGAAAAAGAATCAGAACCCTTGGAAGGAGAGACAGCCCGGAGGATGTCCGCCAAGGCCAGAGAACATGGTTTTTATCTCCACGCCGGAAGCTTTGTTGAAAAAAATAACGATAAACTCTACAATACCAGCCTTTTCATTGATCCCGATGGGAAAAGGATGGCGGTCTATCGAAAGATTCACCTCTTTGGGTACGGCTCGAATGAGAGTCAGATCCTATCGGGGGGCCATGAGATCGTTGTGGTGGAGACGCCTTTGGGAAAGATGGGAATGAGCACCTGTTATGACCTGAGATTTCCAGAACTCTTCAGGGCCATGTTGAAAAAAGGGGCTGAGTTATTTCTGGTCACCTCTGGATGGCCCTATCCCCGGCTGGAACATTGGCTCATGTTCAATCGAATCCGGGCCATTGAAAATACCGCCTTTCTTGTCTCCAGCAATTGTGTAGGGATCCATCGAGGGGTTCAGTTCTGTGGCCACAGCATGATGGTGGACCCCTGGGGCGTCATTCTTGCGAGCGGTGGCGATGAGGAGTGCATCCTGAGATCAGATATCGAAATCGAAAGGGTTTCTTCTGTAAGAAAGATCTTTCCTGCTGTCAGCGACCGAGTATTATAAATGAATTTCGCATGCCCATCCTGTATTTGCTTTCCTTTCTTCAGAGCGCTCTCCGGCCCTTTATCGGGTAATGGTGTGGAAGTAGTTTTTTAAGGATCAAAGGGGGTCAGAGATATGGAACAAACCTTTGATATCATCGTTGTGGGCGGTGGCGTCATTGGATCGAGCATCGCCTACAACCTGGCCAACGACGGATTTGACGGTCGGATCGCTGTCTTCGAAAAGGATCCCACTTACGAACGGTCCTCCACTGGACTCAGCGTGGGCGGAATCCGGAGGCAGTTCAGCACCGAAGTGAATGTCCGGCTCTCACAATATAGCCTCACCTTTTACAAAGAGTTCGGTGAGAGGATGGAAATAGAGGGGGAGCGGCCGGAGATCGATTTTAAACCCCGGGGGTACCTTTTTCTGGGAAGCGAGAGGAACTGGCCTCTTCTCGTCAAACACCAACATTTCCAGAGGGCTCTGGAGGTGGAGACCCAGCTCCTCGATAGAGCCGAAACGCTTCGAATCATTCCTGACCTCAATACCGAGGATATCGTGGGATCCTCTTTTTCTCCCGGAGACGGGTATATGGACCCGCATAGTGTGCTTCAGGGGTTCGTGAGAAAGGCGAAGCATCTGGGCGTGGAGTATATCCATCAGGAGGTGGTGGAGATCCTGAGAAAAGAGAATCGGCTTGAGGGAGTGAGAACGAAAGATGGAACGACCTATTTTTCCTCCTCCATTGTGAATGCAACCGGTCCCCATGCAGGAGAGGTGGGAAGAATGGCAGGGATAGATATTCCGGTTGTTCCTGTTCGCAGGATGGTCTATCTCTTGAAGCCACCACGACTCTTTGACTATGACCTTCCCTTGGTCATCGATACCTCGGGAGTCTATTTCCTTCACGAAACAGGTCGTCAAATTCTTACAGGAAAATCCCGGAAGGAAGAGGTTCCTGGATTCAACTTCACATGGGATCGGAGCTATTTCAATGAGGTGATCTGGCCTGCTCTCGCTCACCGCATTCCTTTGTTCAACGAGTTGAAACTCGTCAGTGGTTGGGCAGGCCTTTATGAGGTCAACCAGTGGGATTTCAACGGGATCATCGGCGAACACCCGGAGGTCCGGGGCTTCTATATGGCAGTCGGTTTCAGCGGTCACGGGTTCCAGCAGGCGCCTGCCGTGGGCAGGACTTTATCCGAGTTGATTCGTCTTGGACAATATGAGACCATAGATGTGACTTCTCTTGGCTTTGAGCGGATTCAGAGGGGTGAGAAGGTTCTGGAGGAGGAAGTGATCTGACGTTAATCCAATAGATAATGATCCCGTCATTCCTGCCCCGATTTTCATCGGGATAAACTCCAGCAGGAATCCAGAAATTATTAAAAAAAGACTGGATTCCCCCGTATCAAGTACAGGGCAGGCTCAGTCAAGCACGGAGTGACATTTCCATTGAACGCTACATTTTTTATACGGCATTTAATCAGGAGGCAGTCCTCTTATGTTAATTCTCAGCAAAAGGGATATGGAGTCCCTTCTAACGATGGAGGAGGTTTTGGATGCCTTAGAAGCGGGTTTTCGGGAAGTGAAGGAGGGCCGTTACAACATTCCGGTTCGGTCCCATTTAACGGTCAAGGAATTTGAAGGCGATTTCCTCTTTATGCCCGCCTTTCTCCCCGGTCTGAAGCTCTTTGGAACGAAAGTCGTCTCCGTCTTTCCACAAAATCCTTCGAAAGGGAAGCCCACGATCTTTGCCTCCTATTTACTGAACGACCCGACAACCGGAGAATTATTAGCTCTCATGGAGGCCTCCACATTGACCGGCATCCGGACCGGTGGAACCTCCGGTCTGGCCACCCGTTATCTGGCAAGAGAAGATGCGAAGGTGATCGGGGTCATTGGAACGGGTTTTCAGGCTTCTTATCAGGTGAAAGCCATCCGAGCGGTGCGATTGATTGCCGAGGTATGGGCGTATGATGTGGATTTCAGAAAATTGGAGGAATTCTGTGATCATATGGACTCAATGGTTTCAGTCCACGCAGCTAAAAATGCCTCTGAAGTTGTCCGCCATGCCGATATTTTAGTGACCGTGACGACATCGAAGACCCCTGTTTTTTCGGGAAAGGATTTAAAGCCCGGGACTCACATCAATGCCGTGGGCGCCTTCCGGTGTGACATGCGGGAGGTGGATGAAGAGACAGTGATGCGAGCCACGATTGTGGTGGATACGTTTGAGGGCTGTATGGCTGAGGCAGGTGATCTCCTCATCCCGATCCGTGAAGGGAAATTGAAAGAAGATTCCATTCATAGTGACCTTGGAGATCTCGTCACAGGAAAGAAGAAAGGAAGGAAATCTTCTGAAGAGATCACCCTTTTCAAGTCGGTTGGATTTGCCATGGAGGACCTGGTGGTGGCCCAGAGGGCTTATCAAAAGGCGATGGAGAAAAGTCAGGGACAATGGGTGGAGATGTTTTCATCGCCATAATGGCGATCAAGAGGTCTTAAATGAGGTTTTCATGATGGGTCCATTGTTCAACCAGGATATCAAGTTCTGTGATTCAGACAGTAAGACTATAGACCTCAGACATTAGACTGAAGAAAGAAAAATGGTTAGAGAATACACA
>JASEIE010000160.1 GCA_030024065.1 Thermodesulfobacteriota bacterium | reverse complement strand
AGAGTGGAATAGAGTTAATTTCCTATATTAGAGAAGTCTGATGTCTAACGCCTGCCTGCGGTAGGCAGGTCTGAAGTCCAGTGTCTGAATTGCAGTAATTTAATGTTAATCCATTTCGAGGAAGGTTATATGAGAGAACTATACGTGAATCGAGAAACGGTGTATGACATGATGTATAACTCAATTGTCATGGCTGTAACCTTGATGCCCTCCGATGTTAAAAATACGCTTCTTGAATACCTTGAAAAAGAGCAATACGAGACAGCCAGGCTACATCTTGAAACGATCATCAAGAATTGCGAGTTAGCTGAGAAGGAAGGGAGACTCATTTGTCCCGATACGGGGTCCCCTCTTTTTTATGTTCGGGCCGGAGATAATGTGAGAATTGAAGGCGGGTTTTCCACACTTTATGAGGTGAGTAAAAATGCCATCAAAAAAGCCACTACCAATGCCCGGCTTCGGCCCAATATGGTTCATCCCATCACCCGGGAAAATCCAGGGACAAATGTCGGCTACTACCTTCCAAAGGTAGAGATTCGATTCGATCCTCAAATCGACTTTTTGGACATTATCGCCATTCCCAAAGGCGGAGGGTCAGAGATCTTCGGAACCTTCTATCGGATGATGTATCCTGCCGACGGCAAAAAAGGAATTATGAAATTTATCTTGGATTGCATCAAAGAATCAACCTATGCAGGAAAGACATGTCCACCCAATGTGATCGGGATCGGGATTGGAGGAACGGCTGATGTCTGCATGAAGATTGCCAAGGAGGCAGCCGTACTTCGACCGATTGGAAGCCGTCATCCGGATAAAGAGATTTCATCCCTAGAGGAGGAACTGGTCCAAATGGTCAAGGATTCGGGAATTGGGCCGATGGGGATGGGGGGAGGATCTGGAATTCTCGATGTCCATATCGAATATGCAGTCACCCATACAGCCGGTTTACCAGTTGCCTTTAATGCCCAATGTTCCTTGAGTCGGAGGAAGGTTGCCCGATTCACATTGGATAATCAAATCACCTATAGCGACTTTCCAGAATGGAATTACAGATGATGAAATCGTAAAAAGTCCAACCACACGTCATTGCGAGGAGCGTAGCGACGAAGCAATCCCATGAAATCAAGCACTTACGAAATACGAGATTGCTTCGCTCCGCTCGCAATGACCACTTTGGGAACTTTTTACAAGACCATCATAGATGAAGACTGCAAGAAAATAGAACAAAGGTTATAAGGAGTCTATATGGCCGAGAAATATTTAAAGATTCCGTTAACGGAGGAAGATGTTCGAGGACTTGAGGTTGGAGATGTGGTCTTTTTGGATGGTCCTGTCTACACAGGAAGGTCCCTCTTTCACATCCGAGCCATTGATCAAAATATTATTCCTTCGCTCGATTTCAAGCAGATGAATGTCCTGATGCATATTGGACCTGTCATGGAAAAGGTAGATGATTCATGGAGGCCGGTTTCGATGGCACCAACATCAAGTATCCGGTTTGAAAAATATGGACCTGCCACCATAAAGAAATTGGGAATTAGAGCCATCATTGGAAAGACCACCATGGGCAATGGGACGATGGAAATGATGAAGAAGTTTGGAGCGGTCCATTTGACCGTCGTCGGGATCATGGGGAACCTTTTGGCAAATCAGGTAAAGAAGGTCTTGGGAGTCCATTTCTTGGAGGAGTTGGGCCGGACAGAAGCGACCTGGGTGATGGAACTTGAGAAGGGGGGGCCCTTCATCATCGATATCGATACTAAGGGGAATAACCTTTTCCATCAAGTCAATCGAGAGGTTGAATCGAAGTTTGAAAAATTTTATGAGAAATTTGGAATCCCGAAAGGATTTGAATATACCGATGTGAATGCATAAATGAAATAGGAGAAGATATGGAGATTCTTGATTGCAATTGTACCAAGTGTGCCATCGTTGAAAAAATATGTCGGCTTGAGAATGGGAAGGGCCCTAAGTGGTGTCCCACAAAAGAAGGGGGGAAGGTTCTGGCCTCTGCAATGGAAGATTACAAAGATCCAGAGGTGAAGGAATTTGCCAGGCTGGCCTCTGTTCAAGAAGGTTCCTGTTATGCTTATCGGGAGGCAAAGCCCTTCGTGATGATCCCCACCAAGAGCAGAGTGGAGGAATTGATCGAATTCTCGCAGAGGATGGGCTATAAGAAACTTGGGATGGCGTTTTGCGGGGGTCTCACACAAGAGGCATCGATTCTCTCAGAAATTTTGGAAAAGCACGGTTTTGAGGTAGTTGCGGTCTCCTGCAAAGTTGGAGGGGTTCCGAAGGAGAGAATCGGGGTAAGGGATGAGGAGAAGATCAGAATTGGAGAATTCGAGCCAATGTGCAATCCCATTACACAGGCAAAAATCTTAAACGAAGCCAAGACGGATTTTAATGTCATGCTAGGTCTCTGTATCGGCCATGACTCCCTTTTTTTGAAATATATCGAAGGTCTCACAACTGTTTTTGCGGTGAAGGACCGGGTGACAGGCCATAATCCGATGGCAGCCCTCTATACTTCACGATCTTATTATCAGAGGTTGACGAAGATGGAGTTCGGTAGTGCTGAAGAGATGAAAAGCCGATTGGTTTCGGAGAGGGAGAAAAAATAATCACCCTTATTGGAAAGGGAGGAAGAGATGATTCGAAATGCACCAATTATTGACACCGATGTTTTAGTGGTTGGAGGGGGAGGAGCAGCAACTCGGGCCGCTATTGCAGCCGATACTCTGGGTGCCAAAACCACAATGCTCGTCAAAGGCCTCTTTGGTCATAGCGGTTGCACTCCCGTGGCTCTGGGAGGGTATGCAGCGGCTTTTGGAAACAGCGATATCCGGGACAACTGGGAGGTCCACTTCAAAGACACCTGCATCGGGGGGGGAATGATCAACAACCAGCAGTTGGTGGAAATCCTCGTCAAGAATGCAACAGAAAGGTTTAAAGAGTTGGAAAGTTACGGTTCCCTCTTTGACCGAGATGCTAATCAGAACTATTACCAGAGACAGTTAGGTGGTCACTCCTATCCTCGAACCTGCATCAGTGGAGACCGAACTGGCGCCGAGATGATGAGGGGGTTGAGGTGCGAAGCCCTTCGAAGGGAGATCAAGATCATCAGTGACTGTATGGCCCTGAAACTCCTTTTAGAGGATGGTAGGGTTGTGGGTTGTTTGGTCTATGAGATGAAGAAAGGACAGTTCTTCATCTTCAGAACGAAGACGATCATTCTGGCCAGTGGAGGGTCAGGGCAGGTCTTCAAATACTGTTTTGCTCCCTATGGCAAGGCAGGGGATGCCAATCGCATGGCTCTGGAGGCAGGTGCAGAACTGGTCGATATGGAGTTCTTTCAGTTTCATCCTACCGGATACAACTTTCCTGAATCCATTGCCGGCCAATCGATCAGTGAGGGGGTCAGGGGTGAAGGGGGGAGGCTCTATAACATCTTTGGCGAACGTTTTATGGAACGTTACAATCCCAAACAGGTCGAACTGGCCTGCCGTGACTTTATCTCCCGCTGTATCTACTTTGAGGTAAAAGAAGGTAGGGGGACGCCTGATGGAGGGGTATACCTCAGTACAACTCATATCCCGCCGGAGATCATCGAAGAACGTCTTCCCTTGATGCTTTATCGGGGTCTCAACTATGGTGTGGATATGCGGAAGGAACCGATGATCATCTATCCTTCTTCCCATTATCAGAACGGAGGGGTTAAGGTCGATACCAATTGGGAGACGAAAGTCAAGAACCTCTATGCAGCCGGCGAGACGGCTGGAGGGGTCCAGGGTGGAAATCGGTTGGGGTCCAATTCTCTGCCTGACCTCCTTGTCTCTGGCAAGATCTCTGGGGAGAATGCAGCACAGGCGGCACTCTCCGAGAAATATGACAAGGTCAATATGGTCAATTTTAAAAAGGAGGTCGAACGAACAGAGAAAGAGATCATGGATGTCGTGAAGACCGACAATGGCATCTCGCCCATCACGATCAGGAACGAGATTAAAAACCTCTCCTGGGATTATGTCGGTATTGCAAGAAGTGAGGAGAAGTTGAAACATGCCATCCAGACCCTCGAAGATATCAAGGCCAAAAGGCTGCCTCGGATTGGAGATCGGGGCCGCTCTTTCAACCTCGAATTTATCGAGGCGATGGATGTTCGATCCTTGATCGTCTCTTTAGAAGTGATGGCCAGAGGTGCTTTGATTCGGACAGAGAGTCGGTGCGGCCACTTCAGAGAGGATTATCCCCTTACCGATAAGAAATGGGTGCTCAATATCTTGGTTCACCGGAATTCGGATGGAGAGTTGGTCTTCGAAAAACATCCCATTGTCAAAACCTTGCTCGATCCCGACGAGGTGGAGATGCCCATCTTCCCCGTCTGTGGATTGATTGATGAATAGGTAGGAGGAAAAGTCATCATGGCTGAGCCTTTCAAAATTAAAGTGTATCGTTACGATCTGATGGTGGATGAAGCCCCCCGGTTCGAAGAGTACAACGTGGACAATTATTATGAGGGGATGCGTGTCTGGAGAGCCCTGGACAATGTGAATGAGAAATATCGGGCCAACATTGCCTGGAGGCTCTCCTGCAGAGAATACCAGTGCGGTAGCTGTACCATATTGATCAATGGAAAGCCAAAGTTAGCCTGCAAAACCGCGGTAGAAAATGGGATGGTGTTGGAACCCTTACCCTACTTTCCCATCGTAAAAGACCTCTTGATCGACCGGGATATTGTCTCAAGTCGGTATCAGAAGATCAAGCCATGGTTATTGAGGGAAGATGATATTTCCAGAAAGGAGATGAAAGTCCACCAGTCCGATGTGAACGTTGTAAGGGAAATGACTGATTGCTTCCGTTGCATGGCCTGTATCTCAGTCTGTCCAACGGTCAAGGGAGCGTGGGACACCTTTATCGGTCCAATGTTTCAAGTGAACATCGCGGAGTCAGCCTACAATCCCCTGGATACGGCCAAGCGGGTGGCAGAGGCATTCCGGTATGGGCTCTACAACTGCACCCAGTGTGGGGCTTGCCGGGAGATCTGTCCGAAGAAGATCGATATCCCTGAGAAGGCCATCGGTCAAATGAGGACGATCTTTGCGGAGGAGGAAGATTTTAATACGATCAAAAAGGTTGTGGAGAGTGTGAAGTGGAATGCCAATCCTTTCGGTCGAGAAAATACGAAACGGAAATGGGCTGAAGGGCTCAACCTCCCAAAGGCCGGGAGCTCTCTTTTCTTTGCCGGTTGCCTTTCGTCCTTTGAATTTGGAGACACCCTCCGTGAGACGATCGGCCTCTTGAGACAGGTGGGGAAGAATGTCGCCTATCTTGCTGAAGATGAGATCTGCTGTCACGAACCGGTCTTGAGATTGGGAGGGGAAGGGGAGTTTGTTAAAGGCGGAAAAGACCTTCTTGAAAGATTCCGAGCGAAAGGGGTGGAGGAAGTCATCACGGGCTGCTCCGAATGTTTTTGTTGTTTCAAACTCCACTATCCCAAATATCTTCCTGCAGAGACCATGCCTCGATTCCGCCACGTCACAGAGGTCCTCTGGGAGGGAAGGGATAAGCTGAAGAAGGTGCAGCTCAAGAAGAAGGTGAGATTGACCTACCATGATCCTTGTCGCCTTGGTAGAGATTGCGGGATCTACGATATTCCTCGCAAGCTGATCGAATCCATCGGGAAGGTTGACTTCGTTGAGATGGATCGTTCAAAGGAAATGGCCCAATGCTGCGGGGCTGGGGGGGGGATGAAACTCTCCAATCCAGGACTGGCTCTTGATGTAGGAAGAGTCAGATTAGATGAAGCGAAAAAGACGGGGAGTTCCATCCTCGTTTCGGCCTGTCCCTGGTGCGAATGGAATTTTAAAGAGGCCATAGGCGAGGGGAACTTTCTTGCTGTTAAAAATATCGTTGATCTTTGGGCAGGAAATTTCTAATACCCCCTTTTCTGCCAAACTTGAATGAAATAAGGAGGAGTCATGAAGGACGTCTTTTATAGGAAAGTGGAAGGGAGAACTTATGTAGCCCCCCAATATGGGAAGGAGATCCTACTGAAGGTAGGGGCTGATATCGAAGCAGATGGTTCTGTTGCAATGAGCAAAGAAGCGATGGAGGGGTTAGAAATCTCGGAGAACGATATCGTAGAGATTTACGGAGCATGGATGCAGAAGGCAAAAGCCATCCTTTCTAAGGAGAAGGATATTACCCTGATCCGAATGGACAAGAAGATTCGTGAGGCCTTGCCCGTGGCTATTGGCCAGACTGTGGGGGTAAGGAAAAAGTATCGTTAAAGGAAAGACGAAAGAGGAGATACGAAAAGGGGGAATTTATGGAAATTACAAAAAAGTTGGCCAAGTTTTGTGCTGAATTGAGATTTGATCAACTTCCCGCGGAGGTAGTGGATCGGGCCAAATACTTCGCCCTCGATTTTGTGGGGGTGGTGGCCAGAGGGTTCCTAGAGGATTCAACAAAGGCGATGTACCAGTTCGTGAAGGGGATGGGGCCTATCACCAAGGGAGGGGTAATCATCGGGACGAAAACGAGGGCTCCCCATCACTATGCCGCTTTGGCCAACGGGACATCATCCCATTCCTTGGAGCTGGATGATGTCAATAATGAGGCCTCCCTCCATCCTGGTGTAGCGATCTTTCCTGCAGTCTTTGCAGCCTGTGAAATGGCAGACAGGAATGGTAAACGGTTCATTGAGGGGATCGTTCTGGGCTATGAGGTGATGATCCGATTGGGAAAGGCCCTCGGTCCCAAGGAACATTACAGCAGAGGATTTCATCCTACCGGGACTTGCGGGACATTTGGTGCGACGGCGGCGGCAGCGAAGATAATGGGTTTAAACGAGGCTCAGATGGTCAATGCCTTTGGTATTGCTGGAAGCCAGGCGGCAGGCTCAATGGAATTCCTTGCTCAGGGTGCTTGGACAAAGAGGATGCACCCTGGATGGGCAGCCCATAACGGGATCATTGCAAGTCTCCTGGCAAAGAGAGGGTTTAAGGGTCCCTCTACTATTATTGAAGGGAGGGACGGTTTCCTCCATGCCTATTCCCTCAATGCGGATGGAAAGAAAGTATTGGATGGCCTTGGGTCATCCTTTGAGATCATGAGGACGAGCATCAAGCCCCATGCCTGTTGCCGATATATGCAACCGCCAATTGACGGGATCCTTAAAATCATGCGAGAAAACCAACTGAAGCCAAAAGAGATCGATGAAGTTACCCTTGGTATCCTGAAAGCAGGTTTTCCCATCATCGTCACTCCTGAAGGACTAAAATATAATCCACAGTCTGTTGTCGATGCGCAGTTCAGCATGCCCTTTGGTGCGGCGGTTGCAATCCTTTATGGAAATGCTTCCTTGAATCAATATCGAAAGAAAATCATCCAGGCACCTGAAGTAAAAGAGATGATGAAGAAGGTTCGCTGTGTGGAAGATCTGGAATTGGAAAAAGTTTATCCCAGGCAATGGCCCGCAACAACTGCGATCAAGACAAAGGATGGTAGAACATTCTCTACAAAAATTGATTATCCTAAAGGGGATCCGGAAAACGCTTTGTCCTGGGATGAATTAATAGAGAAATTTAATGGATTGACCTCATCAATTTATTCAAAGGCCCGCCGTGATAAGTTCGTAGGACAGATCAGAAAGATTGAGAGGTTAGGAAATCTAAAGCAGTGGACATCGATCCTATTGAGGGATCGTTAGTCTTGACCAATTAGAAGGGGTTAAATAGATGGCGAGAATCTATGAGTATCAAGGGAAGCAGCTTCTGAAGACCGTAGGTGTTCCAATTCCTCAAGGGGAAGTGGCTTCTACACCCCAGGAGGCGAGAAATGTGGCAAAAGAAATTGGAAGAGCGGTGGCCATCAAGTCCCAGGTCTGGGCCACCGGTCGTTTTAAAGCGGGGGGTATTCAATTTGCAGAAACTCCTGAGGAGGCAGAACGTGCGACGGAGAAACTCTTAAAATCCAAGATTAAAGGCCTTTCTGTTGGGAAGGTACTGGTTGAAGAGAGACTCAATGTCGATAAGGAATACTACATCGGCGTCATTGTGGATAGTTCGTATAAGGTCAAGGCTCCCGTGCTGGTATTTTGTACCGAAGGTGGGGTGGATGTAGAGGAGGTGGCCTCAAGAAATCCTGAAAGGGTAGCCAAAATGGTGGTGGACTATCTTAAAGGAGTGGATCCCTCGGATGCCCGTTCACTTCTATCGAAGGTAAATTTGGATTCAGATGAGATCAGCAGAGCCGTCTGTGGCCTTTACGAAGTGTTTAAACGATATGATGCAAGAGTCGCAGAGATTAATCCATTGGTCGTAACAAAGGAGGGAAAGATCTTTGCGGCAGACTGCCGGATTACTCTTGATGACAATTCCATTTTTCGCCACCCTGAATTTGGGATTAAAGTTCCTCGGGACATGGAGAGGGAGCCGACAGAGCTGGAGGAACTCGCATGGTGGATTGAAGAGGGGGATTTCAGGGGGACAGGGTACTTCGCTCAAATGGTTCCCGAGATTGAAGGAGAGGGATACGTCGGCTTTCATGGAATTGGTGGTGGAGGAGCAATGCTGGGGGCGAGTGCTCTGATAAACCGGGGGCTTAAGATTGCCGACTATGCCGATACGAGTGGTGACCCACCGGCGAGCAAAGTTTATAGGGTGATCAAGGCTATCCTGTCTCAGCCGATTGATGGATATATCCTGATGGGGGCCTGTCTGGCTAATCAGGAGCAATGGCACCATGCCCACGGTATTGTAAAGATCCTGAAGGAAGAATTGAAGGATCGACCTGGATT
>JASEIE010000015.1 GCA_030024065.1 Thermodesulfobacteriota bacterium | reverse complement strand
AAGGGTCTTTTGCTTCCCTTCAAAATCCAGTTCCCCCTGAGCTCCTCCCTCTCCCCCACGGGGAGAGGGGAAGGGTGAGGGGGGCAATTTCCATCGCCGATTGAGCCACGACCACTGGCCTGGATATTGTCTCACCATTTCTTCAATGGCCCTGGTAAATTTTGCTGTGAGCGTCTGGATATCCTTCTCGATGTTCGGAGTCCTTTCCATTTGGATGGGGGGACCGATGACCAATGTTCTCCGGATTCCATCCTCTCTCAGGATGAACATCGGCAGGATCGGGGCGCCTGTCTTGAGGGAGAGAATGGCCGGTCCAGGGGGGGTAAAGGCAGTCTGGCCAAAGAAGGGGACAGGAACACCTCCACGCCTCTGCTGCTCATCCGCGATGAGGTAGAGGATCTCATTCCGATGGAGACAGTTTAGAGATTTTTTTAGAGATGCGGTGACCGGTTTGAGGGGAATGGGGTTCTGGCCCAGCCTTTGTTGAAAAGCCTTCAGCTTCTTCCATAACCTTGGGAAACTACCCTCATTGATGATCAGATTAAACGGGTAACCTTCCGCAGAGAGCCTTGTTCCCGGCAAGGTAAAAGGTCCCAGATGGGCGCCCAAGGCAATCACTCCCTTTCCTTGAGTTAGAGCCAAATCCAGATATCCTTTCCCTTTAATCTCAATTTTCAGAAGAAAGCGCTCGAGAGGATTTGCATAAACAAAAACCGTTTCTAAGGGGGTAAGAGTGAAGTGAAAAAAAACCTCCCTGGCCAGTTTTACAATCTCGTCAGGGTTTTTTTCCGATCCAAATGCGCTGGAGAGATTTTGAATGACCCTCTTTCTGTACTTTTTAAGGAGAATGTGAGCGGTTTTCCCTAGGACCTTAGAAATGGAGATCAAAGCCTCCGGAGGCAAATATCGAAATATAATGGCAGAGAAGGTGAGGAGGAGACTGAGGAAAATATCCCCGCACCAATGCTTCCATTTATTTAAGGTCCTTTTTCGCATGGCCGATCTCTAACAAATTTACTAACAAAATAGATGATTTCCCAAAGAATTTCAATAGATATCCCTTAAACTATTCTTTTTGGCAATTGACCTTTGAGGCTTTTTTATTTATCATCATTTTAAAATGAGGATCATATCGTGTGAAGAAGGATACCAATCGTGAAAGCAAAGTTTGAGAAGGCTTCAAGGGTTTTTTCCATCATCCTCCCATATCTCGCCTCTTCGAGCAGGTCCTCCTTTGCCCTTTTCATTTGTGCACTGGCGATGATTCTTATCTACCGGATTCAACTCACATGGAGTCTTTTCAATAATTCGATCAGGCCTTTCGATTTTGATCCCGCAGCCCACCCCATTTGGTTTATGGTGAGATATTTCCCATACGATCTTGTCCTCCTCCTTTCCTGTTTCCTGCTGGCCTGGCTGCTGTCTCGATTGCACCTTCTCATTTGGCAGGGCCACACACGATCCGCCTTGAAAGTTTTGGGATTCGTTTTATTACACCCTTTTCTGATCCTTCTCACCCTCATTCATGGCGCTCATATGCGGCTGCTCTTCGATGCTCAGACAGGGTTCGGTTATTCCATCCTTGTCGAGTTATTTTTAAATGTCCCATTTACAGAACTCGCTAAATTCTTCGATCTGAGAGATGTTCTATTTCTTCTTTTCCCTATTGGACTTTTCTGGGGAGCTCTACTGTCGCCTCTCACTTTTCGGGTTTGGATGTTGAGGGCTTCCATCGGGTCCATCATCCTCCTATCCTCCTTTTCAGTATTCGGAGCCAGTAGCAAAGGTGATGCCATCCCTGCCGACGTCCGCCTGAATCCAGCCATCTTTCTCCTCTCCGATATGGCTGAAAATGGAATTTTTAAGTCCTCTTCGGAAAGTCCGTATATCAAGATCGCTATGAAGAATGAATCAACCCTTCAGCCCACCGGGCCTGAATATAAAAATCAGATGAAACCGATCAAATTTCCGCCCCCTAAAAATGACGGCCCATGGAACATCGTCCTCTTCGTCATGGAATCGGTTGGCACTCGATATATGTTTGATACAGAATATGGCAACCCGATGCCCATGCCGTTTCTGCACACATTGTCGAAAGAGAGCTGGCATTTGAAGAAACACTTCACCACATCGAACATCAGCACCAAAGCCATCTTTTCACTGCTCAGCGGGCTTTATGATTTTTTTCATCAGGAGACCTTTGGCATCCGTTCGGATGTTAGTGTTCCTTCCATCCACAATTTTTTAGGAGAGAGTTATGACCGTTTTCTGGTGACCCCCTCTCCCATCCAATGGTACTTTCCAACGGCATTTATTAATAATAGCGGGCTCACAGAGATGCACCACTTTGAAAATCTAAATCTTAAAGTGAGAGAGGAATTGCATTCCCTTGGCCGTTATATCGGAAGGGATGAGGTTCAGACAATCGATTATTTTATTCAGAGAGTGAGTAAGGCAAAGGAGCCTTTTTTAGGAATTTACCTCAGCTTTACAGCCCATCTCCCTTATTTTGATTACGGTCCTGATTACCGCATCAGGAACGAGGATGGCCGCTTGATCACCCGTTACTACAACAATCTGAACCTTCTGGATCATATGATCAGGCGCATCCATGATCATCTAAAAAAACAGGGACTGTTGGAGCGCACTATTTTTATCATCGTGGGCGATCATGGCCAGGCCTTCGGCCAGCACCATTCCGATAACTATATGCACCACCGGTACAGTTATAACGAGAATCTGGAGACGCCTGCGATCATCTATCAACCCGCCCTGTTTAAACCGAGGGCCTTTGAGTTTCCGACAAGCCATGTGGATATTCTGCCCACCCTTCTCGATTCGATGAGGATTCCATACCATCCTGAGCACCTGGACGGAGAATCTCTTTTTCATCATCGATTAGAACGGAAATATATTTTCTTTTACGGGCATGAAGGAACCATCTCATCGCTGGATCACCAGCTCATCAAGGTCCAGTATTCCTTAAAGAAGAAGAGATGCTGGGTTTTTGATTTAAAAAAGGACCCGGAGGAGAAGAATCTCCTCGATTGCTCCTCCTATGAACCTCAATTGGATGCCCTCCGGAAGTTCGTCCATTTCCATGATGCAAGCCTGGTGAGATATAATGAGTCAGTGAAAGAGAAGAAGAGACTGTCTGAGGCACAAACCCCTGGTGATGAGAAGCCAGGTGGTGAAAAGAAGATAATTCCGAGATGAGCGCTTGAGTTTTCGTTTTTGGCTTCCAAAATGGGGATATGAAATCGGGATGTTGAGATATTAGCAGGAGGCTGGGAAAATCATCCTTTCCCTTCTTTTAATCTTTCGACCTCTTTCTGGACATCCTCCCACATATGGCCGTGGAGCGTGAGCGCCAGCTTGCAAAAGGGGCAGTTCAGAGGCGCCCCTTCGAATAATTCTTTCAAGGGGTACTCCTTTTTACGACCGCAGACCGGACAGGTAAAAGGCAGTTTATTCTTCATCTTATTATTGATAGCAAAATGACCCTTCAGGAAAGGGGAGTATATAGTATTTAGGTAAAGGTTAGGAAGCACGTTTAGTGTCAGGTCAAAGGGTTAAGTTCTAAATTTAAATACTAACGATATAACCACTCAACCAAACTGGCCTCTTTCCCCTCACCCAATCACTGAAGACTTTTAAGCCCAGATGCCGGGGATAGGTTTTCCACAGTACTTACACCTTCCACCCTTGAGGTGAATTTCTCCCACCATATATCCTGTTCGCTGGATGATCAACTTCTTGCACTTTACGCAGAAGGTATTTTCTGCCTCATGGCCGGGGATATTTCCGATATAGACATATTCAAGGCCGGCAGACAAAGCCACTGCCCTGGCCTGCTCAAGGGTCGAAACAGGAGTAGGCGGAAGGGTTCTCAGCTTATATAAAGGATAGAACCGCGAGAAATGGATTGGCGTATCAGCACCCAATTCCTTTTTTATCCAGAGGCACATCTCTTTTAATGAGGGTAGGTCATCGTTCTTTGTGGGGATTACGAGGTTTGTGATCTCCAGGTGAATCTTCTCCTGCTTCAGGATCTTTAATGTTTCGAGAACAGGGGAGATCTCTCCACTGCACAGTTCACGATAAAATGTCTCAGTGAAGCCCTTCAGATCGATATTGGCCGCATCGATAACTTTGCACAGGTTTCGGAGCGGATCCGGGTTGATGAAGCCGTTTGAGTGGGTGACATTCAGAAGTCCCGCCTTCTTAACAAGGCGGCCAACGTCCAGCATGTATTCGTAGAAGACGGTGGGCTCGACATAGGTGTAGGCAACGGAGTGAGATCGTATTTCCTTCGCCTTTTTTACGATCATCTCCGGCGAGACCTCATAGCTATAAATATCCTCGGGCGAGGCCTGGGAAATCTCCCAGTTCTGGCAGAACTTGCACTGAAAATTGCATCCTGCTGTCGCAAGTGAAAAAGAGATGGTACCGGGAAGGACATGAAAGAAGGGTTTCTTCTCGATCGGGTCCGGATGGAGGGCGCAGGGATTCCCGTAGACCAGACTGTAATATTTCCCATCCCGGTTTTCCCGCACCCTGCACATACCCCGTTTGCCCCTGGAAACACGGCATTGATGTGGGCAGAGTTCACACTGGATTTCTCCTCCGCCAAGCGAAGTAAAATAAGGAGACAGTTTTGTTTTGATAAGCCCCTTCTTGGCCATTTGTGCATGGGAAACGTCAGGAAGGCCGAAGAGGTTAACAGCAGGGAGCAGGCAGACACCTCTCCCGCAGAGATTAAGAAATTCTCGTTTGGTCATTGGTGAACGGGATCTGGCGGCGTCAATCATCTCCATATTAATAAGTTACAGTGGAACCGATGAGATAGTCAACCCTTTTCAGGTTTTTATCTCTTCACCCAAAAAAAAGACAATCGAAAGATCAAACCTAATAACTTCCCCTCCCTTGGAGACTGTGTCATAAGTCCGTTCATGGTTCGACAAGGCCTGTCCTGAGCAAACCGTTCCCCCTTCGAGAGCCCTCAGGGCGAACGGCTAATTACGACACAGCCGCTAAGGGAGAGGGGAGAAGAGGTCAATATCAATGTCTATTTTTCGGTCTTCACAACTCTGTTGCGATGAAGTATAATAACATTCATATGAAGATCACACGACGGGATTTCATCAAACATTCTCTTCTTTCAGGTTGCTCCCTGCTCCTCTGCCCTGCTGTTTCCATCCATGCTAAACAGAAAAAGGATGACCGATGGGTTCCAGCCTATGAGAAGCTGGAGAGAGAAGGCCTATTGGCCCAGAGGATCAAGCAGGCCTATGCCCTTTTTGAAAACTGCAAGATCTGTCCCAGGCGTTGCGGGGTGAATCGGCAAAAGGGTGAAAAGGGGTTCTGCCGGTCTCCGTTGAAGCCTGTGGTGTTCGGCTCTCATCCCCATTTCGGGGAGGAGATGCCACTGGTAGGCGGAGGAGGGTCTGGAACCATCTTCTTCTCCAACTGCAACCTCCGCTGTATCTTCTGCCAGAACTGGCCCATTGCCCATGAAGGAAGGGGAAAGGAAGTACAGGATGAGGGTGTGGCAGACATGATGATCAACCTCCAGAAGATAGGATGCCATAACATCAACCTCGTCACGCCGACCCATGTCATGCCGAACATCCTCAACGCCACACGGATTGCCCTGAAAAAAGGGCTGCGCCTTCCCCTGGTTTACAATACCAGCGGCTATGAACTGGTAGAAATATTGAAGATTTTAGATGGCATCGTCGATATCTATTTGCCCGACATGAAATATATGGACCCGGATAAGGCAGCGAAGTATTCCTCCGGGGCTTCAGACTATCCTGAAGTGACAAAGAAAGCAATCATCGAAATGCACCGACAGGTGGGAGTGCTCCAGCCTGATAATCAGGGAATTGCCCTTCGGGGAGTGATCATCCGGCACCTGGTCATGCCCAATCGGGTGGCAGGCACTGAGAAATTCGTAAAATGGGTGGCTGAGCATCTTCCCAAAAACACCTACGTAAATATCATGGCTCAATATCGGGTGGACTACAAAGCCTTTGAGTATCCTGAAATCTCCCGCGGGATCACCGTGAAGGAATTTGTGGAGGCAATGGAGTGGGCTAAAACATATGGCCTGACCAACTTCGATCCTCAATCCAAGGCGATTTACGACCTTTACACTCAGCGCTGATCAAACGAATTAGGCATGGCCAATTTGGCCACTCCTGCCTGCGGCGTGCAGGAAAAGGGGATGGGGGAATTTAAAATTCTATTTTCTAACTAATACCAACGCATTAAATCATTTGGCACGTAGGGCAAGGCTTTAGCCTTGCATGAAGCCTGCGTAACGCAGACAAGCAACCCTGAAGGGTTGCCCTACAAAATTCATAATGCGTTTGTATTCATACGGACTTTAAGGGAAGGAACGGAGGATCCTGACGATGTCGTTTCCTACCTCGTTCGTTTTCGATCGGCCACCCAGGTCCATAGTCCTCACCTTATTTTCAGCCAGATTCTTTGAGACGGCTTGATATAAAAGGCTTGCGGCCTCCTTCTCTTCCAGATAGTCCAGCATCATCTTGGCGGTGAGGATGGCTGCAAGGGGATTGGCCAATCCCTTGCCCGAAATATCGGGAGCAGAGCCATGGACAGGGTCGAAGAATCCGGGATGGGTTTTATCTTCGGGGTTAAAGCTGGCGCCCGGCGCCAATCCTAAACCTCCTGTGACAGAGGCGGTAAGATCTGAGAGGATATCCGCGAAGAGGTTGGATGCCACGATCACATCATAGCCCTTGGGGTTTCGGACCACATCCATGCAGGCTGCATCGATCAGCTTCGATTCGGTCTGGATTTCAGGAAATGTTAAAGAGACCTCTTTAAAGATGCGATCCCAGAGGACCATCCCGTATCGCTGGGCATTCGATTTGGTGATAGAGGTGACCTTCTTCCTTCTTTTTTCTTTCGCATATTCGAAGGCAAACGTGATGATCCTTTCGATGCCCTTTCGGGTGAAGAGGCCGCTCTGGAGGGCTAATTCAGGGTCCCCGGTCCCGACAATCCCGCCGATGTTCGAATATTCACCCTCCGTATTCTCCCGGATGACCACAATATCGATCTCTCCCCCAGAGATATTCGCCAATGGCGACTCTATCCCTGGAAAGAGGAAAACGGGACGGAGGCCCACGTAGAGGTCAAATTCCCATTTAATGGGAAGGAGTAGCCCATGGAGGGTCACATCGTCTGGGATTCTGGGATCGCCCACGGCGCCTAAATAGATGGCATCGAAGTTCTTTAAAATCCCCAAGCCATCTTCAGGCATCATCCTTCCATATTGAAGAAAGTTTTCGCTGCCCCAAGAAAAATATTCGAATTCGAACTGAATATTTTCGAAAATCTCAGATAGAGCCTTTAAGCATTTGACTCCCTCCGAAACGACTTCTTTCCCGATCCCGTCTCCCGGGATGATGGCGATTCGATAAGACCTTTTTGACATATGGGGTTGTGTAGCGTCGGCATTTACTGCCGACGCCATATATTCGCCCCCAGTAAATGAGGGCGCTACTTCTTATATTTTGTGTATTGATAACCGGCAACAATGATGAGCAACCCGAAGCCGATGAGGTCTGTAATCCAGCCCGGTTTTATCAGGAAAAGAGCCCCTATCAGCAGGATGAGCCGCTCTATCCATCCCGCCTTTTTCAATAACCATCCCTGGACCGCAGCTCCCAGCGCCATAGTCCCTAAAAGACCTGTAATAATGACAAGGGTAATCTCTGTCGGACTTCCAACAAGGACCATTGCAGGCCCATAAACAAACATATAAGGGATAAGAAATCCAGCCAACGCAAATTTCATTCCCAACCACCCTACATCCCAGGTCTTTGCATTGGCAATGGCGGCAGCCGCAAAGGCGGCTAAAGCCACAGGAGGAGTCAGCGCGGAAAGACAGGCAAAGTAGAAGATGAAGAGGTGGGCCGCAATGGCCGGGACTTTAAGCTGAATCAGTGCAGGAGCGAGGACGGATGCCGAGATTGCATAGGCCGCTGTGGTGGGCATCCCCATTCCAAGGATGATTGCAATCAGCATGGTGAAGATTAGAGCGAGCAACAGGTTTCCTCCGGAATAGTTGATGATGATCATCGCAAATTTCATCCCAAGTCCGGTCTGCGTGAGAACTCCTACGATGATCCCTGCAGCAGCGCAGGTAGCAGCGATCTCAATCGAACCTCTTGCTCCTTTTGCAAGAGTTTCAAGAATGCTTTTTATTCCGAGTCGGCTCGCCTTCCTCACCCAGCCCACAATGATAAGCGAAATAATTGCGTAGATTGCAGACCGGTAGGGAGAATACATCAGGACCATCAGAGAGAATAGGAGGACAACGATAGGAACGAGAAGATACCCTTTTTCTGCCATAATCCGCCGGAAGACCGGAAGTTCTTCTCTCGTCATTCCCCTTAACCCTTCAGAGGCAGAGTAAAAATCAATCATCCAGTATGCAGCGGTGAAATACATTAGCGCAGGAATCACCGCGGCCAGTGCAACCTTAGAGTATGGAACTCCGAGGATCTCTGCCATGAGAAAGGCTCCGGCACCCATGACCGGAGGCATGATCTGGCCGCCTGTTGAGTTCATGGCTTCAATTGCTCCAGCTGTGGCAGCCCGAAAACCGCTGGCTTTCATCAATGGAATATTGAAGACTCCATCCACGACGACATTGGCCACGGAGGATCCCGAGGCAGTTCCAATAATAGCGCTTGAGATGATGGACACTTTGGCTGGGCCTCCCCTGAGCTGGCCGGCGGCACAGCGTGCAAAATCGACAAAAAACTTACCTGCTCCGGAGACCTCTACAAATGCGCCGAAGAGGACGAAGAGGAAGATATAGTGGGCAGAGGCCAGAATGGGGAGGCTTAATATTCCATCCAGACTGAAGAGGTAGGTCATCATCCTCGGCCAGGAGTATCCCTTATGGTAGAAGAGGCCGGGCATATAATTGCCAAAGTAACCATAAAGAATGAAAATCCCTGAGAGGATAGCCAGGGGCAAACCTGTGGCCCGCCTTGCCATTTCCACTACCGTAATGACAAAGAGGGTGGAGAAGATGAAATCCAGAGTATTTGGAACCACACCGACTCGATAGATCCACTCATCAAATACAATAAAGATATAGGCGGCAGGAGCTATGGTTAAGAGGATGAAAAGATAATCGATTAAATGAAGACGATCTTTGGGTGAGTTCTTCCATCCGGGGACTACAGCGAAGACTAAAACACCTGCAAAGACCACATGCATGGTCCTGAAATACCAGGGATCGATGGCCCGAATGGTCAAGACATAGATGTGAAAGAGACTCATGGCAAGTCCGATCACAAAGACTGCCTTGGAGAGAATGCCTGTCAGTTCCCTTCCACCCGAGATTTCGATATCTTTGATATGCATCTCTTCCAGTTTATGCGCAACCTCTTTGATATCGACTACTTTTTCCTCATTCATGGTTCTTCCCCTTCTTTAATTATTGTCCAAGGGTTTAAAAATGTGCGGATGACTGTTTTTAACAGTACATCCGCACATCCTTTTCGCCATTTTACATCACGAACTTATTTCAAGATCAACTTGTCCGGGAGTTTAATTCCTTTCTCCCGGTAGTATTTCACCGCACCGGGATGGAGGGGAATGGGGCTATGGACAATAAACTCCGGTTTCGTTTCTTTCGCAGACGCATGAGCGGTTATCAGGATGTCCACATTCTCGAAGGTCTTCTTCACCACCTCATAGACGAAATCTTCCGGCGCATCTTTGTGCACCGTCATGAAATTCCATATTGTCACCGCCTCCACATCGTAGTCCTTGTTACTTTTATAAGTCCCCTTTGGAATCACCCCTTTTGAAAAGTAGGGGTATTTTGCGATGAATTTATCCGCATCTGCGCCGGGGACCCCCAAGACATTTATCTCATGAGTCGTCGCAACCTCAAAAATGAGTCCCCAAGGCAGTCCCACCGTTTGGGCATTGGCATCGAGCATTCCGTCCTTGAGCTGCGAATTGAGGTCGCTTGATCCGGCATTAACAATCCTTCCTGGTTTCACACCGGCTGCTTCAAGAACTAGGGGCCAGTAAGTCGCTACCGTTCCCCCCACAGGACCCAATCCGACGCTTTTTCCTTTAAGGTCGTGGATGGTTTTGATACCGGTCTTTTTCAGGGCGTACATATGGAAAAAGGTCGTATACATGGGGAAGATAACCCTTGGGTTTTGGTGCTTTTCCCCCTTTGCCCAGCCTTCTCCATGCCATCCCTCCCATAATGGGCCCGCAGTCGCTGGACCGAAGTCCACTTGCTTGGCATCGACCAATTGCGTATTGTGGACAGGCCCTCCGGTTACTTCCACATTACCAGGAATTCCCATGTCAGGAAAAAGGGGGACAGGCTACTTTTTTGTTGCAGGACAAATGAAGAAAAGATATAAAAAGTAGCCTGTCCCCCTTCAGGGCTTCCGAATACGGCAGAATGAGGATTTCAGAAGCGGAGCGCCTGAAATCGGATCGCCTGGCTTACAGGTGGTGAGGAGGTTGACATTCGCCTCTGCCCAACCATGGGGAAGGTTGACCACACCTGGAAGGATATCTTCCGTGACATGAGCCTTAATCTTGATGGAGTCTATCATTGTCTCCACTTCAATCTTATCTCCATCCGCAATTCCGTATTCTTTTGCCGTCTCGGAGTGGATTTCGGCAAAGGGTTCCGGTCTCCTCTTCTTCAATTCCGGAATATGGCGGAGTTCTGAATGAAGATATTCCAGTGTCCTGGCTCCTGTCGTAAGATGCAGGGGATAGTTCTTTGTGAATCCGGATTGGCTTAAGGGACTCTCCCGATGAGAGGGAAGGGGGTCATGGCCCAGGGACTTCAGGGTCTCAGAGTAGATCTCAACCTTTCCGGAGGGAGTGGCAAAACCTTTCTCTCTATACTGGTCATATCGAATCGTCCCGAAAGGGATGCCCTGAGAATGTTTCATCAATTTCTCGATGGTCAGACCTGTCGGCTTGAGCGCATAGTCGATGGCCTCTTCCACATCCTTCCAGGGGAAATATTCATCATAGCCCATCCTCTTTGCCAGCTCGAACCAGAACTTCAAATCAGGCCAGGCCTCCGGGAAATCGATCACCTTCTTCCTCAGGGTCACATAAGGAATTCCATGTATGGTTCCATAGTAGTCACAGAGCTCGGTCCTTTCGAGGAAGGTGGCAGCGGGTAAGACCATATGGGCATGTTTTGCCGTCTCGGTCATAAAGATGTCCATGACGACTAAAAATTTCAACTTTCTCAACGCCGCCTCCACCTTCCTCGAATTGGGCCAGGTGATGACCGGATTGGAGGCGGAGACGATCATCCCTTTGATGGGATAGGGATGATCCCGAAGGAGGACATCGGGCAGAACCATTGCCTGCCCCTCTCCGAAGAGTTTCCCCCAGACCTCATAAAAGAGCGGGAACTGATCGATGCCGATCGGTTTCTCCGAGAGCTTCTCAGGGAATCGAAGAGGATTGAGGTGAACCCGTGAGGTGGTGATGAATCCTCCGGGGTTATCGATATTAGCAGTGATCGCCTGGAGAATGGCGATTGCCCTCGAATTCTGAAGGCCATTGGTATGCTGGTCCAGTGCATTGATCCCCTGAATGATGGAGGCCGGTTTGATCGTGCCGAACATCCGTGCCGCCTTTCGGATATCCTCCGCAGGAACAGAGGTGATCTCTTCCACTCTCTCCGGAGAGTAATCCTGAACATGTCTCTGGAGTTCATCGAAACCTTTTGTCCACTGCGTGACAAAATCCCTATCATAAAGCCCCTCTAATATCATGATATGGAGCAGGCCCAGGGATAATGCGCCATCGCTTCCCGGTTTTGGCCTGAGGTGGAGGTCTGCTTTTTTCGCAAAAGCGGTTGTCCTTGGATCGATGACGATCAGCTTTGCTCCCTTCTTTCGAGCCGAGGTAATCCGGTTCACGAGCGGAGGATTCGAGGCATGGGGATTGTGACCCCACAGGATGATGCATTTGGAGTTCTCCGTATCCGCTACCGGGAATTTTCCAAGGGTGAGAATGTAAGCGATGATCCTCGGCCGGTAGCAGATCGATTCGACAGAGAAGCAGTTGGGCGTTCCGTAAACATCACAGAAGCGGCGAAGGAGGCTCACGGTGGAGTTGCCTCCAAGAAGAATGGGCATTCCAATGACAACGGCCAGTGATTTGGGGCCAAAGTTTTTTCCAATGATCCGAAGCTTTTCGGCAATACGATCTAATGCCTCATCCCAGGAGATAGGTATAAAATCTCCATTTTTTCTGATCAGCGGCGTTTTGAGTCGTTCTTTGGAATAGACGAATTGAGGAACCGCAGCACCCTTCGGACAGAGCTTGCCCTTATTGAGGGGGTGGTCGGCTGTTCCCTTCACCTTAACAATCTTTCCCTCCTCGAGATACACATCCATACCGCAGCCCCAGGGACAGAGCTCACAGGCCGTCTGAACTATTTCCATAGTTTTCTCCTTTAGTGAAAAAAGGGGACAGGCTACTTTTTAGTTGATTCAAGGAGGAGAAGAAAGGCTTTAATTAAAAAAGTAGCCTGTCACCTTTTTTGCTTTTTTGTTTTTCAGCGCCTCCAACACCTTATCCGGTGTCACGGGAAGGCTCTTAAATCTTACTCCGATGGCATCATAGATGGCATTGATGATGGCAGGAGCAGGGGCTAATTGTGTCCCTTCTCCCGACTCTTTTGCGCCGAATGGACCTTCGGGGTCATCTGTTTCAACCTCCACAGAAGCGATCGTGGGAACCTCCATCGCTGTTGGAATTCCATAGTCCAAAAAGGAAGGGTTGAGGACCTGTCCCTTCTCTGTGAGCACCTCTTCATAAAGGGCCTGCCCCATTCCTCCCACCACCGACCCTTCCAACTGGCCCTCCACGAGCATGGGATTGATTGCCCTTCCGCAGTCATGGGCAGCCACCACATTAAGGACATTCACCCTTCCTGTCTTTGTATCTACCGCCACCTCAGCCGCCTGGGTCATGAAAGAATAGGCAGGAGAAAAATTCCCATCCTCTTTGAGGAGGGTCGTGGGTTCTTTGACCGGAGGATGATAGGAGCCCCTGCCGATGATGGGCATGGGCCGATCCGAATATTGATACTCTTTTATTGCCTCCTGCAAACTCATTACCATTTCAGGTTGGCCTTTGACATAGATTCGCCGATCCTTTGCCTCCAGTTCGTTGATCTCCACTTCCAATTTTTCAGCCACGGCTTCGAAGAGTTTCTCTTTTGCTTCGTGGGCGGCCATTCTGGCCGCATTGCCAGCCCTCAGCGTGACACCGCTTCCGAAAGTTCCCGGATCAAGAGGAGTAATCTCGGTATCCGCTGCGGTGATGCGAATATCTCCGAGAGACACGCCCAACTCCTCTGCAACGATCTGTGAGATGACTGTTTCAGCGCCCTGGCCAATGTCTGCGGCACCGGTTAAAAGAGTGATGGAGCCATCCCTTTCAATCTTCACAATGGCGCCCGAGGAGATGTGACTCATATTCGAGACCCCGCTTGGAAAGCTGGCTCCGGCAAGACCGACACCTCTGCCAAAAGGAAGTTCCCCTCTCTTCTCTTTCCAGCCAATTCCCTCTGCTGCTTTGATCAGGGTTTCACTGAAACCGCAACTCTGAACCAGTAACTTTGCAGGATGGGGCTCTCCGGATTGAAAGGCATTCTTCAATCGTAATTCCAATGGATCCATACCCATCTTCTCAGCAATCACATCTAATTGGGTTTCCACAGCAAATCGGACCTGTGGTATTCCGTGACCTCTCATCGCCCCTCCGACAGGTTTATTCGTATAGACATGGTAGCCTTCGAAGAAGAGGTTTTCGATCCGGTAGGGAAGCATGATGAAATAACAGGCTAAGGTGATCATCAGGGGAGCCGTGCTGTTGTAAGCGCCTCCGTCGGCAATTACTCTGAATTGCTGGGCATGAATTGTCCCATCCCTCTTCATGCCGCTTTTGAGTTGAATATGCATGGGATGGCGCTGTCTCGTGGAGGTGAAGACCTCTTCCCGTTCGTAAACGAACTTGACGGGCTTCTTCGTCTTCATGGCGAAGAAGGCAGCGCAGAAGTCCTTGGCAAAGAGATCGATCTTCTGGCCAAACCCGCCTCCTACCTTGGGCTTGATCACACGGACTTTGCTTTCGGGGATGTCCAGTGTGGTGGCCAGATTTCTTCTGAGGAAGAAAGGGATCTGAGTGGAGGACCAGAGAGTCACCTTTCCGGAGTAGTCCACCACAGCGATGGCAGCCTGGGGTTCAATGGGACAGTGATTGATGGCCTGGGTTTGGAACGTATCCTCGAAGACAAAATCCGATTCGGAAAAAGCCTTCTCCACATTTCCAAATTCCTTCCGGATGGTGGCGCTCGCATTGTTGGGGACATTGTCGTGGATGATGGGAGCCCCTGGTTTCATCGCTTCGAGGGGATCAAAGACGGCAGGAAGAACCTCATAATCGACTCGAATCTTAGAAATTGCCTCCTCTGCCACATCAGGGGAGATGGCTATCACTGAAGCCACATCATCTCCGATGTAGCGGACTTTATCAATCGCCAGGGCATATTCATCCTTGGCCATGGGCACAATCCCATACATCTTCTTCGGGATATCCTTTCCGCTGATCGCTCCTCTGACTCCCTTTATCTTCAAGGCTCCGGAGAGATCGACATCAAGGACCTTTGCATGGGGATGGGGACTTCTCAGGACTTTTCCAAAGAGCATTCCTGGAAAGGAGAGGTCATCCGTAAATCTGGCCTGTCCTGTCGCCTTCTCCAGGGCATCGAGCATCGGCTCTCTTTTGCCAACGACATTCAGTTTATTCATGAAGATTTCCTTCCAAAGGGCAGGTCAGGAGACCTGCCCCTACCCTGTGATTCTATCAATGAGGGTAGGTTCGGGTCTCCAGACCCGAACAAGGGTCTATTTTATGGTTACTGACAGAATCGCCTCCACAATCTTCACGTAACCTGTGCAACGGCAGAGGTTTCCGGAGATCGCCATCTTCGCCTCTTCTTCTGAAGGATTGGGATTTTCATCAAGAAAAGCCTTGGCCGTGAGGATCATTCCGGGTGTACAGAAGCCACACTGGATGGCGCCTTTTTGAGCAAAGGCTTTTTGAAGGGGATGAAGTGTTCCGTCCGTTGCCAGACCTTCGATGGTGATGATTTTCTTTCCCTGAGCATCGATCGCCAGGGTCAGGCAGGAGAGGCATGGCTTTTCATCGATCAGAACCGTGCAGGCCCCGCAGCTTCCCAGATCACAGCCCCTTTTGGTTCCTGTCAGGCCCAGATCCTCCCTCAAGACCTCGAGAAGGGTCTTGTGGATCTCTGTGAAAACCTCATATTCTTCGCCGTTGACACTGAGCTTAATGATGTGTTTCATGAAAAGTCCCTTTCCCCCTCACCCCAACCCTCTCCCCTTGGGGGAGAGGGCGAGGGTGAGGGGAGTGTTTCGGATTGCAGATTTCGGAATATTCAAATTCGATTTTTAAATTTTGGAATTTGGGGTAAAAATTCTCAATCCTCATTCTCAACCTAAAATCAGAGAATTCCGCACTCCGCATTCCGGATTCCGCAATTCATTATTTCCTCCAACCCTTGTTTCAAAAGGATTCCCGCCATCCTTCTTTTATAGGAAGGGGAATGAAGAGAGGTGCGCATCGGAGAGATCTCCTTGACCGCTTGACTGGATACCTTTTCGATCATTCGTTCATCGAGAGGCCCTGTCTTTAACATCTTTTCCGCTAAAGCAGCCTCCACCGGTCCGGGGCCCACTGCACCAAAGATGATCCTTGATTTTTTAATCTGCTGTTTTCCATCTCTCTCCAGATGGAGGGCAAGAGAAATAATGGGGAATTCAAGAGAATTCCTTAGCCTCCATTTCAGGTAGAGTGTTTTTCCGGAAGAGGGCGGGATGAGAATCTCCTTCAAAATCTCTCCTTTTTTAAGAGAGAGCGGTCTATTTCCGTTCTGTGTATAAAGCTTTTTCAATGGGAAAACTCGTTCTCCTTCAGCACCTAATACCTTCATTTGAGCATTGAGAGCGATGAGCACGGGAGCTATATCTCCGCAATAAGCGGAATGGCATTCTTTTGATTTGGGCGCCACATAGCAGATTTTACCTCCTGCTTTGTGGCAGGGAGGCCTCACGCTCCTCCAGAAGGCCGATTGATTGTAGAATCGACACCGATTCCCCTGGCAGAGGTTTCCACCGATGGTTCCCATCATCTGAAGGGCATAAGCGGCCACTTCTTTGGAAGCCTGGATGAGAGCAGGAAATTTTTCTTGAACCATTGGAGAAGAGGCGATCTCATGAAGAGTGGTCAGGGCTCCGATCCTCAGACCGTCCTTTTCATCCCGGATATAGGCCGATTTGGGGATGGCTTTGAGGTTGATCATCCGTTTTGGCTGGATCAACCCGTGTTTCATATTGACCAGAAGATCAGTTCCTCCTGATAGGAGGACAGTCCCTTTGGGATCAGCCGTCAGCAGCTTTACTGCCTCTTTAAGAGTCTTTGGTTTAAAATATTCAAATCTGGGGAGCCGCATCTTCAAACTCCTTTTTGTAGAAAGAAATAAGACAAAAGCGTAATGATGGAATGATAATGAAGAGGTAGAGAAAAAGGGGACAGGCTACTTTTTCATTACATCTCCTTTTAAAATTTAACAAAAAGTAGCCTGTCCCCTTTTTTATCTTTACCTTGCGGTTGATTTCACCACATCGTTGGAGCTGAACCCGCTGCCCTGAAGGACTTTTCCGATGGCGGCATCCACGCCAAAGAGATCGGAAACCCTGATGACTCCTTTGAGCGGTCCTGTCGTCCATCCAAGAGAGAGTTTGGTGGTCGGGTGGATGATCTCTTTTCCAGGTTCATAAACTTCCAGGGTGTCTCCAACCCGGAGGCCGGATAATTTGCCCGCATTGATATATAATTGGTCTCCTTCAATCCTGGCGATGGTCGTTGCCCAGTCCAGGAGATCAAGCTGGCGAAAAAAACCCTCTAATATATCATCCAGACCGAAATCAATTGCTTTCATCACGGCTTTGCTCCGACTGTATTCGCCTGCTTCTTTTGTGCCGAAGATGGGACTTCTTCCGATAAAAGTTTTAAGCAAGTTTCCGGTGGATGCATCGATGAGGCGGATCTCTATCTTTGCCGTGGCAAAGGAGATCTCTTCATCTGATGTCTCAGAGGCTTTGGAGGAAAGGACGCTCACATCCGTGACCGTTCCCAGCGCGAATGCCTGGATTCCGAAGGATTGATGGGCGCGCTTCATGGTCGAAGGTTCTGTAAGAATTTCGAATTTGAGGCCCTCCCTGTTCAACATTTCTGTAACCATCATCCGGTCCATTACCGCCACTCGCCCGGTAGCCTCTAATTTATCCGAGAGCTTCCTGGCCACTGCATCTTCGATTTTCTCGTCTTTATAGGTGGTCTTATTTTCGAAGTCCAGGATCGTGACCTTTCTCTTAAAACCCATCTGGAAGAGGGGAAGGGGAGAGCTGTAGAAAGGCCTGCTCGGAACAGAAGCTACTTTCGTTTCCGGTTCTCTCCTCGGAGCAGGTTCAACAGGAGGTTTCTTGGCAGGGGGAGCGTCCGGTTTTGGGGGAGTAACACCCTTGACTGTCTCCATGCCTTCGACGGTGACGGTCTTTCCCGCTGGAAGTTTATCCACCTTTTCCTCCTTCTTCCGCCCAATCAGGGGAAGATTGGAGCAGGAGGTGAGAAGAAAGAGAAAGAGGGTGATGAGAGTAAAAATGGTCATACTATCTTTCATGGTTCGAATCATTGAGGCTCCTTGTAAGAATATATTAGTTTGGATTTCCCCTGTAATGTTACCAAATTTTTTGAAGTTGTCAAGGGAAGCTTCTGTCATTTCCAAATCTCAAGGGGAGTAGGAACGATGAAGGCAAAAAAAAGGCGGCTCTTATTAAGCCGCCTTTTTGATTCCGTTCGATTAGAAGGTGTATCTCAGCTTTGTAGCGATGATCCATGGATTCTTGGGTGAATCGTTCAGATTGGTTGAACCGATTCGTTGATCCAGGGCATCTCCGGCAAAGAGAACTCCTAACCCGATATTCCATTTGAGGTTTTTGTAAATACCGATCTCGTTGATCAGATTGATCTCCCATCCGATGGTCTTGTCATCTCGTGGCTGACCAGTTGCTTTGACTGCATCGCCGAGGGTATTTCCGTTTTTAGTGGTGTCGCCGATGTAGAGGGCCTCGAGATTGACTTTATACCACGGTGTGGCTTGGAATCCTGCGAATACCTTTGCAAACCATGTTCCACCTATTGCACCTCTTGTGAGGTTGGTTCCATAAGTGACGGCAGGGTGTGGAAACATACCTGTGGGCAGAGCAGAGGCAGTGATAGAGTGACCATAGACGACTAAACTCTCTTGACATGCAGCCCATTGCTCAGAACCCGGAGGGGTCACATAGGAGCCAACCTTTTTTGTGGTCGTACCCCAGGGTGTGCTTGGGCCAGGGAGACCGGTACTGTTGGTTTTTTTCTGGTCAGCCCCTGAGGCATACATGAAAGTTCCGCCGAAATTCAACTTCTGCCAGGGGTAATTGACTTTGAGCCGTGTTGCCCAGCCCCGGTAATCAACATCTTTTACAGGAGCGCCGGTTCTTCTTTCCACTTCTCCTGTGTCATAGACAAAATCGAAGTTCAGAAGTAGAGGACCGAGCTTGCCATCCGCATATGCCCCGAGCCACCACATGTCTGCTTTATAGTCAGGTCTGACGCCATAAGCTAAAGTAGAGCCCGTACCAGTTAATGGGTAGGTGTTCATGTTGAAGTTAACGCCATAACCACCGACTGTAAATGTGGCCACCTTGGCATTGACGTGGAGGCCATAAACATCGACATCATCGGAAGAGGCATCTTTTCCCTCAAGCGCCTTGGCATAGATAGGAGCAATCAGGACGGGGTCAACCTTGATGCCTCCGGTGATCCCCATTCCATCCGTAATCATGAACATGCCGGGCCGGACGCCAATCGGCTGAAGACCAACCCTCATGGTCATGGGCACTGGGATGGCGGGAACGCCGAAATCGATATAGACGTTTTTAATCTCAACGCCAGCCCGGTCAGCTGTCCAGTAACCCATTCTGCCACTGGTGCCGGAAGGATCACCCCACCGCATGGAGTCTAATTCAAACATGATCGTACCGCTCATTTCTTTGCCCATGACAGCATCGAATTTGAGGCTGCCACGGTACATTAAATAAGAGTTGGTGCGATCATACGCCCCGCTGTCAGCAGCTGAAACGCCTGGCTCGTTAGGTCGAAATGCTCCCAGGAGAGCTGTAGGCCATTTAGTATAGATATTAGAATCTCCGTAAGGGATATTCTGGTACAAGGCGGATACGGCTTCTAAGGAGCCTGATGCTCTAAAGTCTAATTTCTGGGCATAGACGATGGAACTGAAAGCCATGATCAATAACCCAGCTAAACTGAAAACAAGAAACTTTTTCATCTCTTTTCCTCCTCAATTTTGTGATTGGTTATTCGTGTTTTGTGATTCGAAAAACTTAATGCTAAATTCACTAACACTTTTTTTCAACCAACCTCGTTATTCAATCACTGCATTGCAATAACCCCCTTGCCCCATGCCTGCCTCCTTTTCGGCAGACAACCATAAGCAAGCCTTTTCACCTCCTTCCCCATTTAACTTGTGAAAACATATTGCAACCTTATTAAATTTTTCTAATCCTATACCACCCCCCAAAAAAGATGTCAAGCATTTTTTTGTGTAAACTTTTACCACCAAAGATTTTGCTAAATTGGATGGAATTTTATCATTACCTATCCGTTCATTCTCGAACTCTTATCCTGTTTACCTCTACTATGAATAATTTCCCCTTAAAATATCCCATACTATCATTAACCAATAGAAAATCTTTCAGTCTTCGCATGAGATTTGGGATAATTTTAGGATGGTTTCTCACTTGCAGAGCCATGATTCCTCGATACTTGCCTGGAGGATAAGTTACAATATCTGCAAAATCTCCATTCAAAGAAAGAAGAATAGCATTTATCTCTTGTGCTTTTTTTATAACCAAAGCATCTGATGCCTCAATTGGGAGATGGTCTCTCAGTAGGCATACCTTATGGCCAGAGTCCAAAATGGCCTGAATGACTGATCTCGGGATACAGTGGTCTGCGGAAAATCGTAAGCTCATCAACCTTCAGACAGCAATTTCAAATTCGGATAGGTCGCGGGCATAATCCAAGCAAGCCGATATTTGCTTTCGTGTAAGATCAGGGAATTCTTTTATAATATCATCGTATGTCGCACCTGATGCTAAGTACCCCAGGATCAAACTGACAGGAATCCTCGTGCCCTTAATTCTTGGTTTGCCCCGCAGGACTTTTGGTGTACTCACAATTTCGCCCCTCCAATCCTCTGGCATTATTTTCCCTCCTCATAATTCTTGAATTCAGTCGAAAGTTTATACAAAACCATCATCGACCACTATCATCTTTTTCCTTCTCACCAGAGGTGGCCCTATGAGGCCGCCCCTACGGGCTTCTGGTCTAGCGGTCACGTGACACGCCTGCCCGCTGAAAAAGTTCTTTAGCAAGTGGGCACTCCGGCGTGCAGGCAGGGACACGATTTTTATCACGATCACTCAAAATAATTTAAAAAAGAGAATGTTGCTTCTCCATTTGCGGGAGAGGATTCCTGACGACTCCTCATCTCCGGCGACAATGGCGACAACCAATTCTTCTGTACCGTCGTTGTCGATATCTTTTACCTGATAGTCAGAAATATATCCGTCAATCTCCCGGGTCTTCCAGTTCGTTGTTAAAGAGCCGCTATCCCAGAATAAACTATAAACCTCCGCCTTATCAAACGATCTGATCCTGTGGAAAAGCCTTGTCCCTGAGGGGTGATTTTTGTTGATGATCACCTCATGAAATCCATCTCCATCGAAGTCCTTAATAAGAATCCTTGTAGGGATATAGGTCCTCCAGGGAGGCGCTGTTCCTGCCCGATAAGGCGCCTCCACCTTCTTTTTTGTTTCATAGAAATTGGTTGTTCCGCCAAAATAGTCCCTGCTCGACCAGAAGGTCTTTCCTTCCCGGGACATGGCTCTCAATCGATCGAATTCATCAAGGGTAAGAATATCTAACGTCTCCTTGCTACGAAGATTCGCCAGGGCGAGACCAAAGATTTTTGTCTCCTTCGGGAAGTCCATTTTAGCTCCCCTTTCGAAGGATTTTTTCTTCCAGACAAATTTATATATAGAGCCTACAAAGAGCCCATCGGAACCCATCTGTTGTCCCATCAAAATGGGTCCATCCTTAGGGTGATCCAATACCCGGAAAAACCAGCCTGCCTTCCCAGTAATCTTCTTGAATTTTCCTTCTTCGTATTCGAGGATGAAAGATCGGAGGTCATCTTCTACGACAGAGGTAACAATAATTTCAGCGATTCCATTTCGGTTGACATCGGCCACATCGAGCGTTAAAAAGTTATGTTCATACCCCTGTTCAACCTTCTGAAACAGAGTCAGTTTTTCCCCGTCATACTTAAAAATATAGACGTTATTGTTATCCGTGATTACGACTTCGTTCTTCCCGTCTCCATCCACATCCCCTATGTCAAGGCCTTTGATTTCGAAGTCAAAGGTCTGGCTCTTTTTGAAACCCAGACCTTCGGAGTCAATTCTTCCGATGTCCCTTCTCGGCTGAATAATATAAGGATGTCTTGGATCGGTGGGTCGGCTCGCCATAGCACGGTGGCCCAGGATCCTATATCCGATGTCCTGAGCAAATTCTCCGATCTTCACCATGACATCATCGATGCCTTTATGCTGGGTATAAACGCCAAGCGGAGGCTTCTCTTCGGTCACGCTGATCAACCGGGAATCCAGGCTGATATAGGCGCCCACTTTGGTGATACTTCCGAGGATGATATAATCCGCTCCCACTCTCCTCCCGATTTTTGTCGCTACGGTCTCATCGAGACGCATGGGCCTCTCTTCATAAAGGGCTCGCTCTACGAGAGTTCGTTCGATGACAATAATTCTTCCTTCCACGGTGATTCGAGAAGTAAGAATGTCAGAGATGCCTTCCCGCAGGTAATCTAAATTCTCCTGGCTGTGGATGAGGAAAGGAAGAATAGCCACTTTATAAACTTTGCCGGGGTCTCTGGGTTGGGCAGAGGGGCAAGAGGGAGATGCAAGCAGGGAGAATAAATATAAAATGAGGATCAATTTAAATTTCATGGAAGTTCCTTTCTTAAAAACGTGATACATTTAAGCAGCCGACGCCTCTTTAAACATCATTTCAACACCTTCAATCTCCGGAATCGGGTCTCGGTCTCTTATTTTATTATTTTAAGAAATAGCCATTCTTCCAATACTTCCATCAACTCGTGTCGGCATTCCTCAACAGTCCTGGCATTTGCCCAGACGCCCTGGAATTTAGGTATTTCGGCAAACCATGTTCCGTCCTCCAGCGCTTTATACTGAGCTTTTTCTAATGCCTTCTGGATATATTTAAATAACATCTGGTACCTCCCAATCCCTTTTTCCCTGCCTACGGCAGGCAGACGTGGGCTCCCGATTAAATTAAAGCAATCCAAGGTTTTTCAAAATTTCTTTCATCTCCGGATTTTTTGTGGCAAATTCCTTGAGCGCCCTTTCGAGTTTTTCTTCCCTTTCTTCAAGCTCTTTGCTTTTCCTTATGGCAGGGGCGAGGGCCGTTCTACGATCCCATATCACAAACCCAACGAGGACAAACATACCAGCCAGAATAACGTAAAGAAGGTTGACAACATCATCAATTCTTTTGTTCAATTTATTATCTAAATCGTCTATTCTCTTTTCCAATGCGTTCACTCGCTCCTCGAGCCTGATGAGACGTTCCTTTATTTCTTGAAAATCTTTTTGAATTTCTTTCGGGGTTTGTGCAAAGATGAGTTGAGGTGAAAAACATGCCAGGGTTATTATCATTGCGATAGAAATTAATTTTTTATTCATTTCTTTTATCACCTCCATTTAGCCCTTTCCCATCTAAGGAGGGAAGATCAAAAATATATAAATGTAATGTAAAGATATAATGATTTATTTATAGGGATTTGTCAAATTGGGTTTTTAATCTGTTTAGGATGTCATCACAAGGATGAAGTTATTGTTTTTTCTGAACTTCGGAATCAGGTCCGATGAATTGGATTTCTGTGGTTCGATGGAGTAAAGAACCACTGGGTCCTGTTTCTCCCAGACTCAAATCGGAGACGACGACCCTTCCAATCCTCTGGGTTTCAGAACCAGACCGCCCTTTCTTCTGGAATCCCCAGTTGCTATGGATGGCATAATGCCTTCCCTCCTCTTTGCCCAGATAGAGCATAATGTGGCCGGGCATCCGGACAAGGGTGGCCAGTGGTACGGCTCGATCCAGGATTTTTTTCTTCTCCTCTACCGTCCTTCCTTCTAATGGACCGAGGGGGATTCCCAGCCTGGCCTGAAGAATGGAATTCCTGGGCATGAGAATACCGAAAGCGTTGAAGAGGTCCATAATGAACCGGGAGCAGTCCCTGCCTCCGGACATCTCTCCCCAACCATAGGGCTGGTGAAGCATTTTGAAGGCCTGTTGTGCAAGGTTTTTCTGGGTATAGGGAAGAAAGCCGTAATGAACATCACCCTTTGCAGGAATGTATCCCTTTCGAAAAGTCAGTCGCCCATCTTCCTCTCTGAAAGGGATCTTAATAACATAACCCGGTTTGGTGATTTTGGTCTGTTCGGGCAGATGGAGGATAGGGAAGGTGGCGCCCATCTGGGCCACAAAGACAGGATGTTCAAAGAGAGGGTCCTCGTAAACCTTAACAAAATTCCCTGTCATGACAAGAGGTTCTCTCTCTTTTTCCACTTCCAGTGCATCACTTCTATTATTCGCAATAGCCATATTCCTCGTACGGACCCATCCACGAATAAAAGGTGTTTGTACGTAGGCCCAGAGATTATCGCGGCTGAAGTGGAAGACTCCGCATAAAGAACCCGGGACAATAGAAGAGTGCTGGAATCGGTCAAATTCATTATGGGTGGGGGTGTCCAGGGAGAACTCCTCCGTGGGAAAGACGCGAACATCTGTCCTTTTAACGGTTAAACCGAAAAGGAGTCGATTTCTCTCCTTCAATCCATCCTGATTCATCTTCCTTTTTAATTCATTCCAGAAGGAGTCATCCAAAGGGGTTCCATTCTTTCCATGTCGGACCTCTTCTGTCTTTCCGAAACCCAACCAATCCTCCTTTAAAAAGGCGAGGATCTCTTCCCTTGACCACTCTCCCTTCATATCTTCTATCTTGCAGAGGAGAAGATCCTGCCTCATGAGGTTTTCTTGATTCATCCTCTTGATTTCATCAGACGTTAATAAGAGGCGAAAGGGGTTTCTAACTTTTTTTATCCAGAAATGAGAATTCTCCATTCTGGGAGTGACATTGGGTAGCAGATCCGAGGCTTCAAGAACCGGAGGCACACCAGCAAGGGCGACGCTCCAAGAGAGGGTGACGAAAAAAACGAGGTAGGCCTTTAAAATTGATGGCTTGTTAAGTAGCATATAAGTTATGAATTTTTTTAGATAATAACTCAAAAAGGATTGTAAGTCACGAAACAAGATTTTTTCATAAAAATTTCATAAAAATTTCTGTTAGCTAAACTTGAAAAGTGCACTGTTTAAACTTCAAAAGTGCACTCCTTT